>JAFVZE010000027.1 GCA_017508315.1 Kiritimatiellia bacterium
AGTCGGCACCGAGATCGTCGATGAACGACGCTTCCGCGGTAACCTGTTCAGCATTTACGCCGAGCTGTTCGACGATGATGTCTTTGACGCGATCTTCAAGCTTTCCTGCCATAGTTTTTCAACTCCTTGTGTTGTTATGGTTGCTATTATACTAAATTCTCCGGCGTGTGCGCAAGGGGGTCTGGAACATCCACATTTTGAAACATCAAACGAGCCGCATTCCAGCTACTGTATTACAGGACACTTATTTCACTTTTTTACAGTATGAAATCTCCATATCACCCGTCATTTCAGCAGATCAGTCCAGTCATACTCGCGCAGCGCCCCGTTCACGCACCATGTATAGCGATACGGCATCGGCACTCCCCGCTTTTCGAGAAACTCCGTCCAGCCCGGCGGCGGATCGGTAACGCGGACATCGGCAAAAAACTCCCGTCCGGCGGCGTATGCATGGGCCGCCGCCACCGCCACCGAACCTTCGGCCTCCAGCGAGACAGGCCTGCCGGTCCGCTTTTTCAGCCAGTCGGCGAACGCGAGCAGATCGTCGGCGCGCCGTCCGACCATAGACTCTCCCATCAGATATAGCATAAGCGAAGAATCCTCCTCCGGTGTATCGTATGAGCCATAGTGCGGCGTCACGATCTTGACGATCTCACCAGTCCCTATAACATCGCACAACATAACCTTACGCCCCTGCTCCAGCGCGGGCAGTGCCGCATCGAGCATCATCGCACGACCAAGTGAACCGGCAAGCAGAAGCGGATTTTCATCCGACTCCTTATCGATGCGCTCAAGCAGCACCGCAGGACGCGCAAAACCGTCCGGATATACGAATGCGAATCTGGAAACACGCTTATTCCCTACCGTCTCCTCTCCCATTTTCCGCACTTGAAGCCCAAGTTCGCAGGGCATACGGATACCGGCCACGCGCCGCACAGTTGCAGCCATTTCCTCCGCCGTGAGTTTTTTCCGCTCAAATTTCGCCTGCGCGAACCATTCGCGCAAAATCGCATGTATACTGCGGGATCCCGAAATCTCTGTCGAACGCTTTCCCTGCAAAACCAGAGCATCGGGACCGGTCAAGCCGGCGGTTTCGGCCTTGATATCGAAACCGAAATCGCGAAAACGCATTGACGCGTCGTCAAGCGGAAGAAGTTCTCTCTGTCCGTTGAGCCAGGCGTTCAGCCAGACGGCGGAAGCCTGAAGCGTCGAAGGCTCCCAGCTGTGCAAACCCGGCGTGAAGTTCATGGCATAATGATCCTCCGCGCGTAGCATTTTCGCGACTGATTTTACCGTCTCCATCAGCTGTACCGTACCGCCGTACGGGAAAAAGTCACCGTACTTGCCGGTCACCAGCACCTTGATATCAGGAATAAGCACATATCCGGTTTGATTGAGTCCGAAAGTCAGTTGCCCGAAGATATTCTGCTCCGCGTCCTGCGGAGGCATCGCCCGGCAGAGGTGTCCGAAATTTGTAAGGTATCCGCTCGGTGCGGCAGCCTTGATCCGCTCGTCGGCGGCGATCATAAGCGCCGTCATCGTACCGCCGCCCGACTGCCCCATATAGCCGATACGGTTTTTATCCACATACGGCAGCGACTCCACGCAATCTATGGCTCTCATCCCGTCCCATATCCGCAGCATTGAGAAGGACGACCCTAAAAGCATCGCCTTAAGCCCTATCAAGTTGTGGTTCTGACAACAATTGTACTGCGGATATTCAATGCGCTCTCCCTGCTCGTAAGCCTCGAAAATGAATGCCGCCATTCCGCGGCTGACGATATCTTTCGCCGCCAGAACGTATTTCGAGGAGTTCATGGCTCCATGGCCGCAGCTGATGACCACCGCCGCCATAGGTTTCGTCTGTCCTCGCAGTTCCGGAACGTACAGATAGGCTGGAATCACCAGTCCCGGCATTGATTCGAAAGTCACATGTTCTACGCGAAAACTATCGCGCCTGACAGTCCGGTGCGATTTGAAATTAAGCGCGGTACGCTCCGGAAACGGTCCGATCGCCGAAAGCATTTTTTCACGCAGATGTTTGCGGTAATCGTCGTATTCCCCGCGTGACCGTAGCGCACGCCATTTCGAATCCGCCGCCGCGTCCATTCCCGCGAACCGGGAATAAATACCGTCTCTGGTCATGGCGGAAGGATTGTTCGGCAAAATTACCTTATCCACCGCCCTCGTCAACCTGAGCCTCTCATCGTCAGACGCAGCGTTCCCCTCCAACTTTATGATCTCTGCATGAATCTTGGCTGCGTCCCGAACCACAATACCGTATTCGCCGCGACGATGACGACCCAACGCATCGACAGCCGAATCGGAAATCCGATATGAACGCATATGCCGGGGCCAGATAAAATAACTTTGAATTTTTTCGGCAAGCGCGTTCGTACAGACGTAGATATGACATTTTTCAAAAAGCGCCGGTCTTTTCTTCATCGCATCTTCGTAAAGCTTAACCGCCCGCGGATCCTCGCTCTGCCAATCGACTACGGCCTTGCGTCCGCCCGGCAGAATATCAAGCGCGTGTTCGGTTTCCGCCGAAAGCGCACCCGAAGGATCGGTCTTCACCTCGACGACTATGCCGAAACCTTCGTCGACGGCACGTTTGAGATCGCCGCCTTTTTGATAAATTTCATCGCGCGGAACCAGAGCTTGCGCACAGAGAACAACGCCGGATATGATTGCGACAATAAGATGTTTTTTCATTTTACCAGTCTCACCATTACATAACCGAGAGCGGGAAGATCGTACGAAAGCCGATCTCCCTCAAGAACCGGCGCAGGACCGAACTCCGGCATCTCCACCTTCGAAAACGACTCGCCGAGCGCGACCTGGGCTTTAAGCGAACGGTCGGTGATATTGACCACGAGAACATATGTGCGACCGCCCTCGTCGCGCCAGCCGCGGCAGACGAGATCGCAGGACGAGGACACGACCGACGGCGCGTCACCGCCGGAAAGCAGCACCCGTTCGTAAGCCCGCACCTCGGCCGCTGCCGCGCAGACCTTCATCCAGTAGCAGTCGATCCGATCGTCAATATCCTCGTAGATGTCTTTCATCTGGGAATAACTGTAATAGACGATGCCGTTCGCGCCGCCGGCGATCATCTGCCAGGTCATGTTCGCCATCTCCACTTTGTTCGGCGCGCGCTGGCCTTTGTTTTCACGGCGGCCGAGCCAGCCCCAGCCGAAAGCCTGCGGCACGTTCCACATCGCCTTCGTGCCGAACATCCCGTCCTTCGATGTACGGATTGCGGCGGTAACCTTGGAAACCGGCCCCGGAACCGGATAAGGATCAATTCCAAGAACATCGAACGCATCCAAAACATGGCGCGTGTCGTTGAAAACGCAGAGTACTCCCCATATCGGATGATGTCCGCCGTCCATCTCCTCGATGCGTCTGCGCCAGGCGACGATATCCGGCAGCATGCCCAGCGTCGGCTCGTCGCAGATGTACCAGCCGATGACGGCAGGATGGTCGGCGGCGAACGTTTTGACGTTGCGGCAGAGGTTCGGCACATAGGAAGCTTCGCGCGACGGCGCGTGGCACAGCGAATAGATCACTTTCAGGCCGTACGAATGAAGCAGATCAAGCTGCTCCTTCGACCAGGTAGAGTAAGGCCCTATGCAGTTGAACGGACTTCGCGCATAATGCGCGATCTTTTCCCGGTCCATCCCGCCGCTATACATCCCGAGCGGGAAAAACGGCTTGCCGTCGACGATCAGACGTTGCTTCGCGTCAATACGGACGCGACGATGCGGAAGCTCCTTCAGATGCGCGAACGGCATTTTCCCGGAACCGTAGGTTTTGCCGCCTGCGCGGATTACGCACAGAACGTCATTAGTCCCGTACGCGAAAAGGCCGGTATCGATCTCCGCGGTCACCCCGCCCGCCACTTTTTCAGCCTCGACTTTAACCAGTCGGCCGTCCGCGCTTTTATATACAAAATAAGCCTTCTGATCCGACTGCGGAATCGAATCGGACCAGTTGACGGTCGCGGCGAAACGCACCTTGCCGCCTGTCGACTCGTTGCGGTACGCCGAGGATGTCACGACCTCGACGGGATTCAGGTCGACGGTTTCGATGACGATGTTGTCGATGCGCCCTTTGCCGACGCCCCAGCCGCAGACGTACGGTTCGATGACGAAACGCGCCGCCTTCTCCGGCATGTCGGGAGTGGTTACGGAAGCTCTCGTCCATTCGTCGGTCTTGCCTTTTGCCGCCCCGGTCGCCACCGCCTCGCCGAGCCACTTCCCGTTCGCGTCGAACCACGAGAGCATGACCGTCATCCCCTGCGCGGGAGAACCCGGGCGGTCTACTTTCAATCCGTCGGCGATAACGCTTGCGGAGATCTTGTATTTACGTCCGGTTTTAAGTTTAACGGTCTGCGACGGACGCGGCGCATGCTGGGCGGCGGCGCTGTCGTAAACGAGCGCTCCCGATCCGTTCAATCCGGCGCCGCGCTCCGCCCGCCACGCCGGGCCGGCTTTGCTCCATCCTTTCGCGACTCCATCCTCTATCGCATCAAAACCGGGATTCTCGATCCGTATGAATTCTCCGGCCTGAATCCCCGCCGCGGCAAAAGCCAGACAAACGACCGACAATTTCTTCATCGCCACACCTTTCCTGGAATCTTTACTTCACAAAGACGGACAGTCCTTTTTTAATTCTGGCTTTAAGCACCGTTGAACCGTCGGTTAAACGCTCGTACTTTATCCGCAACCGCCCGCCAGCCACCGGGGATCCGGAAATATCCGAACCCGGCGACACGCGAAGAACGTCTTTCCATCCGTCGAAATCTTCGCCGGCGGATCGGATTTCAACACCGTCCAGACAGACATCGCCCGCAACCGCGATGCACGTTGAAGATCCGCTTGTGAAATCCACTCGGAGTTTCGTCCCCCTGAACATACGAAGTGCGCCGAACGACTGTTCGGCGGTGCATCCGAAAGCGCCGCCCGCGACTTCCACCGAACTGTCCGAAAGACCGTCCGATTCCGCCGCCATGACGAGCGCGCCGGAACCTTCCTTGCGCAAAACGACATCACGCCCGATGACCGGCGCGGCAAGCACCGTATCGCCGTCACCGGCAAATGTCAGCGTATGACCGGGGCGCAGAACCGCAAGACTGTCCGCGGAGTACGTCCAGCACGCAAGTTCGTTGGACACCGTCGCCGTATCCGTAATCTCCAACGGCATCGACCCCCACAAAGGATCCGTCGGCACCAGCGTCAAACCCTCGCCGATACGCAAGCGGCCGCCGGCGGTACCATCGGTCGTCTTCACTCTCAAAACACCTTTGCCGAAGAATCCCTGCATTGCGTCACCGCCAACCGTACCGTTCAGGACGAGCTCACCTTTAATGACATGTTCGGTATTCGTCTCGTTCCAAATCCAGGAGCCGTTCACCGTCATCGTCGCGTTGGTCATTATCGAAAGCATAACATCGGCGCTGTTCACGCTCGTCTGTTCCGAAACCGTAACTTCACAGCCGGGCTTGAGCATAACCTCCGTCCAAAGACGCCTGCCGTAGGGTGAACTTTGACGGGTATTGCTGCCTGTACCGATGGCGTCGGCGGGATTTAAGTCTTTGATTTCGACGTCACCTCCCAGAACAATCGTCCCCATCGGAACAAAACGCGCCTGAGGGGCTTTGATACCGCCCTTGAAATACAATATTCCGCGGCGCTCTCCCGACGATGCCGCCGCCACGCACATGACCGATTGAGCACTGTCAATGCGCGTTTCCATCGTCTGAGGGAAAGACGATGCGGTGAAAACGGCCGGATACGGACTGGGTTTATTCCGCCAATCGACGGATGCGGGAATATCGGCACATGTGACCGCGATCGGGTTGCCTCTTACGATAAACGGGGCAGAACTCGCGTAACCGTCCTGCAGCGCATCGAAAACAAGACTCTTCACCGCAACGTCGTCAACGTCGTTGGTGACCACCGTATGCCGCTTGCCGCTGAGAGTCATGTTGACGCTGCCGGTTTTGTAAAGCGTATTCCGGCCCCAGTTGCCGGCCGTCGAGAAGTTGCAGTCCGGGCCTCCGTCAAGCCAGTATCCGTACGATTCGACGAAGCCGGCGGTTATATCGGCATCGTTCGCGTAGAACGCCGAACCTCCCACCCACTTGAGCGAATATCCCTCGGGCATCGACGAAAGCGACAGGTTCGCGGTCGGCGGCTCCGGTTCAAGCGAGCGGAACGCCGGCCAGCAGCTGTTGTTCGATGCAGTGTACGCGGTATGGACTATTTCCGCCGACGGATCAATCGACACCTCACCTATGGCTTCAATCTCTTGATTGTGCTGATCTGACTTATAAGACGAGCCCGCCGCCATTTTGAAATCGCGCACCCGCAAAGCCGAACTGACGGAATAATCGGAATTTCGCTGATTAACCTCCATCTCTTCACCGATTTCATACGCTTCAAAGCGCCTGGGCAGCTCATCAAAAGCGGAATTGTAGATTCCACCGCCGCACAATACAAGCTCGCTGCGGTCTTTCATTCTGATCGCGCCCTTTTGATCGGTACGCGTCACTTTTGCGGACGGATCGTTCAAATTCGAGAAATCAAAGGTTGTACGTCCGTAAAAACCAAGAATTATGTTCTTGGAAAGCCATCCCGGAGTTGTCGCACCCATATTGCCGTTAAACAGACCTATTTGAGTGTTGTGGAAATTGACGGTCGCAAAATTGGCGTAAATATGCGAGCCGATATAATCGCCGACATCAACTCGGCTCAAATCGACATCGGAAACAAGATCCGACGCAAAGCGCAGCGTACATGCCATCAAACGACCGCGTCCGTAAATTGCGACTGAATTTGTGAAAATCGTCTGCGCAGACGTGTCGGTAATCTGTTGCGCCGAATTCGTCACCGCAAGTGTCCCGCGCAACGCCAAATGCTCATTCGCCGCCAACGGCGGCTGAACCGCCGAATAACCGGCGTAATTGACGATCACATGCGAATTCGTCTCCGAAGGAATTATGCCTTTCGTCCAATACCGGACATATTCCGACAGGCTTGAAAAGGAACTGTTCGCCCCGATATGAAGATTGGGGGTTGTAACGTCGGCAACATTTCCGTATTCGGAGAATTCGAGAACGCTGTCTTCAAGCGAAATTGTCGCATTGCCGGAGATATTGACCGCCCGCGCCCGAACCGCGGCTCCATCCTCAAGGCGAAGCGCTCCGGTGTCGCCGACGCTGATATACGCTCCGTTGTCAACGGCTTCCACGCTTCCGCCCTTGACGGTAATCTTCCCGGACGGCATCAGACCGCCGCCTTTAGTCGTTGCCTCAAGATGGTTCGTAATCACCAGATTCATATGATCGAACGTGACTTCGCGTCCATAGGCGATCTGGTGATAGAGGCCGCTCTCCGCCTGGATATTCAAGGTTCCCGGACCGAGCAGAGTCAACGGGCTCGGATCCGCCGGAGATGCGACGCCTCCGTCCATATCCATGTAAAACCGGTGCAGATAATGCGTCCTGCCGTCGAGCGAAAGCGTAACCGGCCGATCACCCGCCGGAGAAAACCGCTTTGTGTTGTACCAGAACATATCGTCGGCACCGGGAGCGACACCTCCGTAATAGTTCACGCCGTCACCCCAAGACCCGCTCTTGCCGTTGACATAATATACATCCATTGCAAGTATAGCGGACGAACTTACCGTCGTCAATGCAACAAGCAAAACGGACAGGACTGTCGATTTCATACTGTATGACAACCTTTCAAATTAACCTCTATCCCTTTAAGAGAGACACAAGTCATTCTTTGTTTCAAGCACGATAATACCATATCCTGACGTTTTTCGTCAATCCCGAAAAATAGATTATTTGCAATAAATTACCCCCCCCCTAACTTTTTTGCATATTATAGAAAAACGCGCCGCCCTGATTTCACACCATAACAAAAGGGTCGGAGCATTATACATATCGATCGGACAGAGCCTCTGCTTCTGCTCGACCCAGCACTTCGCCAGAATATTCAGACGGATAGTAGGCGCAAGTCCCGGCGAATACCGGATGCGCAAACTTGCGCAGACCCGGCAGGCCGCCGCCTGCCGCCACGGTCAATCCCACACCGCCCGGCAGTAGACGCCGCTCGGGCAGGCGAAGCGCGTCCCTTCCAGAAGCATTTCCCCGGATTCGAGCCGCGCACCGCCGAAAAGCTGCGAGAGAATGTTCTCCGCGACGATCTGCGAAAGTCCCGGAGTGTGCGAAGAAAAGAGGACAAAACGCGGCTTCGGCGAGAGAAGTTCCTTTACCAGTTGCAAGGTGTCCTTCAAATCGCGTTCGATCTTGTACATCTCGCCGCCCGCTCCGCGTCCGAACGACGGCGGATCAAGAATGATGCAGTCGTAACTGCGGCCGCGGCGGATCTCGCGGCGCATGAACTTATGCGCGTCGTCGACGATCCAGCGGATCGGGTGTTCGGAAAGACCGTTGAGCCGGGCGTTGTCACGCGCCCATTCGACCATCCCTTTGCTCGCGTCAAGATGGCAGACTTCCGCCCCTCCGAGCGCGGCGGCCATCGTCGAGCCGCCGGAATAAGCGAAGAGGTTGAGAACTTTAAGCTGAACGCCGTTGCGCGGAGCGGCAGCTTCGCGAATCCACTTCCACTGCGCGCGCTGTTCGGGGAAAATCCCCAAATGCCCGAAGTCGGTGCCGCCGAGCTTGAACTTGACGCCCGCCGTTTCGATATTCCATTCATTCGGCAGATTTCCGCGCCCATGCCAGCGGTTGCCGTCCTCGCGGTCAAACGACGCGTCGGCGCGCTGCCACTCATGTTCGCCGAGCTGCGGACGCCACATCGCCTGAGAACAGGGACGGGCCAGCGTATACCGCCCGAAACGCTCCAGTTTGCGTCCGTCGCCGGAGTCGATAAGTTCGTAGTCGTCTTTCATCTTCCGCTCACCTTGTCGTAATCGATCCCGACCGGAACCGTCGGGAGAAACGAGTTACCGCCGACCGCTTCGGCGAGTTCCGCCGCGCGGTCTTCGTCGTGCCACCAGTAGAGGAGCGCCCCTTCCTCGTTGCCGTAGCGCCCGAGAATCCCCGGGGGCGTCCCGAAGCGGTTCCAGTAGAGAATGCGCTGCTCGTCGGTATGCCAGAGAAGAACGTACGGCAGCTGATCGGAAACGAGCTTGTCGATGCGGCGATACGTCCGTTCTCGCTCGGCGCCCGACATCATCGTCTTCTCCGCCTCGATGAGCCGGTCGACCTCCGGAAGCGAAAACCCGGTTATGTTGTTGCCGCCGCGGCGTGTCCCTTCCTTCGTGTGCCAGAGCATCTCCGGATTGCGCATGCGCGACGCCCCCCACGCCGCCCAGGTCATTTCGAAATTGAACGAATCCATGTCGCGCATCCAGCCGGCGAAATCCTTGCGCACGATCTCCATCTCGATGCCGCACTGCCGCA
>JAFVZE010000218.1 GCA_017508315.1 Kiritimatiellia bacterium
CGAGGGGTATGACAACCGGACGCTTTTCTGGAGTCTGGAATACCGCGGCGAACTGCGCAAGGCTCTTCAGAATTACGCGTTCGACCGCGGGCTTATGGTGCCGGAGGACTTCGGCACCATGACGCACTGGTATTCGCGCACTCCCGAGGAATTTCTCGAGAAGATGAAACCGCCGTTTCTGCCGCAGGCGACGGAGGGATACGCCGAGAAGAACGGTCTCGTGTGGGATATCCGCGACGACAGATGGGTGGACGCCTACTGGAAGCTGACGACCACGGCGGTGCGCGACTTCAACCGCCCGGGTCCCGGACTCCTGCACACCATCGGGCTCGGAGAGCGGCTTTGCTATACGAACCGCGCCGACAATTTCAAACTCAAGTTGCTCGCGCTCGACAAGTTCATCAGGCGCGCGCATGCCGATTATCCCGACTCGAAAGTACTGCTCGGAGGCTGGGATTTCTATTTTACCTGGTTCCCCGAGGAGGTGCAGGCTCTCGTCAAGACGCTTGATCCAAAGCGGGTCATCATCTGGGACTACGAAGGTGACGCGACGCGCGACTACCGTCCCGAGATGATGGGCAAGAAGAACGACTTCACGAAGTGGGGGCTCGTGGGCAGATTCCCTTACACCTTTTCGGTGTTTCTCGCTTTTGAATCGGCGCTCGACATCCGCGCGAACTATCCGCTTATCGAAGAGCGCCAGAAGATCGTCCAGAACGATCCTTTCTGCGCGGGCTACATCTTCTGGCCGGAGGCGAGCCACACCGACACGCTGCTCCTGCGCCATTTCACGGAGAACGCCTGGCGCAAGGGCGGCGTCGGCATCGCCGAGGTGCTGCCTCGGTTCTGCCGCGACCGCTACGGCGAGGATGCGGCGCGCTGGCAGGGATGGTGGAAGAAAGTGTCCCGGCTTTCGACATTGCTGGATTGGAGCCACAACTATTTCCGGTTGACGCTTATGCACAAGTACTATCAGGACCCGGAGAAGAATCGCGACGAGTACAACGACGCGTCGAAGTGGCGCGAGCGTAAAGTCGCCGATTCGCTCCGCTCCACCCCGCAGCTTTTCCGCGAACTGGCCGCGCTCGATTGGAAGAAGACGGCGTTCACCGAGCGCGACGCCATCGACCTTGCGCGCACTTCCGCCGACCGTCTCATCATCGCCGCGCACGGGCAGCTCCTGAAGGCGTATCACGGTTGGAAGGCGGGCTCGGGCTCGGCGGACGAGGTGCGCCGCCATGCCGCCGCGTTCACGGCGCTCAACGACGTCATCGTCGAGGTCTTTGCGCTCCATACCGATTATTCGCTCGCCGAGTCCTACGACCGGCTCGATGCGGTCGAGAAGATACGCAACCCGAATTTCGCAAAGGTTCTTGTCGAAAACGCCACCTGCGGCTATTGCGCGTCGCATCAGTACGAAGCGGCCGAATACTGGTACAAGCCGGCGGCGCACGACTTCGCCGACGATCTCGTCCGGCGTGTAACGGCGGGCGACCGATCCCCGCTCGGGCCGTACGAAAGCTTCGAGACATACCGCGACAAACGGCTTTACGCAAAGCCTCTTGCCGCGATGCGTCCGACGCTTGCGCGTACGCGGGAGAATTTCGCCCGCGTCATGAACGCGCTTGCCGCCGCCGCGGAAAGTGTAGTGAAATAGAAGGAGGATGATATGAAACTTCCTGTCGTCGCCATAGCGCTTTTTGCGTCTTCCTGCGCAATCGCCGGAGCTTATGCGACCGGCGGAGAAGTTTCGCTCAATATCGTCGGAGCGGATACATACGCGGTCCATGTTTTCACCAACAACGGTGAATTCGTCGTTAAGGGTGCGGGGCTGGACGCGGATATTCTGCTTGTCGGCGGCGGTGGCGGCGGCGGAGCTTTCCACGGCGGCGGTGGCGGCGCGGGAGGTTTCGTCTTCACTAATTCTGTGCGCCTTGCGTCCGGTTCTCATAGTGTAGTCGTCGGAGCCGGCGGACAGGGTTCGACAACCGTCAACTCGCTTGGCGGCAACGGCGGAGACTCGACGTTCGCGGTTGCATCTGATGATGTACTCACCGCGTTCGGCGGCGGCGGCGGTGCTGCCGCGTCCAATGTTCTCGGCTCCAGAAAGGAGGGAGCTTCCGGCGCCAGCGGTGGCGGTGGCGGCGTTTGCTTTATCACAACTGCTGTGGTTGAGGCCGAAGGCGGCGCCGGCATTTCAGGACAGGGGCATTTTGGTGGAAGAGGATATAACAACGAAGCAGGCAACCATTTCAGACAGTGGGGCGGCGGTGGCGGTGGAGCAGGCGGTCCCGGCGGCGATGCGTGGTGGAATTCTGACAGCGATAGCGGCTCCGGTGTCGGTGGGATAGGGCGCGTATGCGCCATTACCGGCAAAGAAGTGTGGTATGCCGGAGGTGGAAGCGGAGGCGGTGAAAAACTGGTCGGCAGTCAGGAGCCTGGCCTTGGCGGCGGCGGTAAAGGCGGAAAGGCTTCCGATGCAAATACCTACACAGATGCGACGGACGGTGTCGATGGCTTAGGCGGCGGTGGCGGTGGCGGTTGGTCCATGTATTCGGGCAACGATACGTATGTCGGCAAAGGCGGCAACGGAGGAATGGGTACTGTTATCGTCCGCTACAAAGTGCAGCCTTTCGACAATTTTGAGGGCGTGGTCGTTTCGAATGCGGTAGTCAGCCGTTCTGAAGGAGCGTACGTTTATACGTTCCGTTCTAACGGAGTATTCACCGTCTCCGGGGCAAGTTCCGTTCGGCTGCTGCTTGTTGGCGGCGGTGGCGGCGGAGGAGCCGGTCACGGCGGCGGCGGTGGTGGCGGCGGCGTCATCGAAACCAATCTTGTTTTGAAAACCGGGACTTATTCCGTCATGGCTGGTGCCGGTGGAGCCGGTGCCGTAGGCGGAGTTGACTACAGTAAAGTTGAAAGACTCGGAAAGAACGGCGAGGATTCGTATTTCACGCTTGCAGAAGGGATGTCTATCTCCGTTGCCGGTGGTGGTGGCGGCGGTTCGGGATGTGTAGCAAAGCCCGGACAAGCGGGGGCAAACGGCGCTTGCGGCGGCGGTGGTGCCGGTTACTGGGCTGCTACCGGCAACGCTGAAGTGTATCCGTTTGTCACTTCTGGCGGAGCGGGGATTGACGGACAGGGATTTTCCGGTGGACACGGCATAGTTGGAAGTTACAGCCATTTCCGTCAGTGGGGCGGTGGTGGCGGAGGCGCCGGAGGTATGGGCGATGACGCTTGGTATGTTACTGAGGATGGCGATGGCTGGGGGGCCGGTTCCGGCGGCATTGGGAAATTGTCGGGTATCACCGGGACGGACGTTTATTACGGCGGCGGTGGCGGTGGCGGCCGTAACGGGAAAGGCACCAATGGTTCGGGCGGCCTTGGCGGCGGAGGCGACGGCGCATCGTATTCGGGAACTACCGCTTTTGCAGGATCGGACGGCACGGATGGCCTCGGAGGCGGCGGTGGTGGCGGCGGCTCCTATTCGACGACTTCTTTCGGTGCCGGAGGTAAGGGCGGCGATGGGGTGGTTATTATCCGCTGCAATCTTCCTCCGAAAGGCTTTACGCTTATTTTGAAATGAAAAATCAGCTGTTTTTATCATTTATCGTTGCGCTTATATGGGGACAGACCCCATTTGAGGCGTGGGGACAGACCCCGTCGACAGGCCGTGTGCAGGTGCCGTTTACGGTCAGTGAAGAACATGCGCCGAAACAAATCATGGGTCGTGACTATTGGACATTTCTCGCCTCGCATCCATACACCGATCCATATTATCAGACGGTGGATAAGGTCTGGGCGAATCCGTGGCACAACCGGGAACTCTGCAATCTTCCGATTTTCCGCGACTGCGCGCTTGTGAACACTTCTCACCGGTTGCCGCCGGACGCAATGGGTGAAAACGCCTGCTGGCGGACGGTGGAGGAGAATTACGGCCCCGGCAATCCGCACTGGGCGGCGGTGCAGGCGAACGCCAAGCCCGATAAGCCGCTGGTAGCTGTTTTCTCGGCGAAACGCAATGTGCTCGCGATGGCGGGCAAGGTCGAGCTCGACCATGACGACTGGAACCGGTTCAAGGCGGAGAGGCCAAATCTCATCGGTACGCGTACGATGTGCGAGTGGGGCAACGATCTTACGCTGCTCATCCGGCGGACGAAGCGGGTCGCGAACGACGGGCGGAGGGCCGAGCTTGAGCAGGTGTGGGCGCGCCATTCGATGACGAACCGCTACGACCGGCTCGCGCTCTGCAAGTGGTATACCGACCGCAAAGTCGACATTCACTACGGCGACAAGGATACGTTCATGGCTTTCCGCAGCGCCTATTACCTCGACCATGTCGCCGCGGCGTGGGGCGCGAAGGCGCTGACGGCGGAGACGACGAACACGACCGACGCCGACTCGGAATACCGCTGGGACATCTCCGGGATGTTCGTGCGCGGCGCGGCGCGTCAGTTCTCCGTGCCGTGGTGCTGGTACGAGGCCATCTTCTTCAACGGCCGCAAGCGCAACGGCGAGTGGATGAACGACAGCTTCTGCGATTACCGCACCAACCGCCGCAACGCTTCACCCGCCGGCGGGATGTCGGCTTCGAGTCAGCGGCGCGTGTGGTATTACGCCTATCTCAACGGAGCGAACGCGGTGGAATCTGAAAGCTGGACGTACTGCGGCTTTACGACGAATACGCCTTCGGGCAAAGCGGAGCTTACCGACCGCGGACGCAATCTTGCCGCGTTCCACGATTTTACCGCAGCCCATCCCGATCGCGGAGTGACGTACGCGCCGGTCGCGATTTTAGTGCCGTTCGCCCAGGGCTATACCTGCCAAGGCGGAAAGGCGTGGTTTCGCTGTCCGTACACCCCGGGCGACTATGCCGTTGACGCGCTTTTCTTTTCGATCGCTCCGGGTTGGAAACGCGCCGAGGGTCTCATGGAGGGCAACAGCGAGGGTAATCTCCACAACTCGCGCTTTGCGATGATGTACGATGTGCTCGTCCCCGATTCCCCGCAGCCGAAGGAGGAGTTCCGCAAGGCGCTATTCCGCTATCCGGCGGCGATTCTCGTCGGGGATTATACCGATACGGAAAAATTCAAGGATGTTCTTGCGGACTACAAACGCGCCGGCGGACGGCTCATGCGCGTGAATGCGGATATGCTGCCGCCGTTCGACGGTGCCGGCGCGATCCGCGAGATCTGGCGCGGCGAGCGCAAGTTTCCGAAGGTGGAGGCGATGCTTGAAGGGCTGCAGAAGGAGCTTTTCCCGTTTGAGGTTTCCGGCGACTGCCAGTACGGCGCGAACAAGACAGCCGACGGATGGTGGCTTTGGGTCTTCAATAACAAGGGGGTCATAAAATTCGCCGATGAGTTTGAACGGATCGACCGCTCCAAAGATGCGCAGATTACAGTGAACTTCCGCGGCGGCGACGGCGGAGAAGTGATTGAGCTTGTCTCCGGGAGGCGTATTGCCGCGGGCGGCGGACGTTTCACGGCGACTGTTCCGGCGGGAGATTTCGCGGTGTTTGCGCTGAAGGACGCGAAGGAATTGAAAAAGTAAGGCGGAATATGAGTGAATATTTAAAGAATATAAAAGAAATTCTCGAGCGGATCGAGCGGGATGAGGCGCATGCGCTCGAGAAGGCGGCCGAGGCCGTCTCGGACGTCATCTGCCGCGACGGAATCATCCACGTTTTCGGCTGCGGGCATTCGCATCTCGCCGCGCTCGACGCGTTTTACCGCGCAGGGGGGCTCGCCTGCGTCTCGCCGCTTTTGGACGAGGATCTGATGCTTCATGACGGCGGCGCCAAATCGAGTCGGATGGAGAAGATGCCGGGAATCGCGGCCGAAGCGTTCCGCCGCGCCGGAGTCGATCCGCAGAAAGACCTTCTGGTCGTCATTTCAGCCAGCGGCAAAAACGCCGCGCCCGTAGAAATGCTCCGCACGGCCAAAGCAGCCGGGGTGAAGACGATGGCGATTTCGTCGTCGCGGTACAGAACTCACGGCGGGGTGCTGCTCGATGAGGCCGATCTGCCCGTCGATTGCTTTGTGCCGTACGGGGACGCCGTCATCGAGGTGGGCGAATCGCGGATGGGAGGTCTTTCCACCTACGCGTCGCTTTTCATTCTCAACACCGTTCTCATCGAAGGCGCGAAGAAGACGTGCGCGAGAGGAGTCAAGCCGCCGGTCTATACGAGCGGCAACGTCGAAGGCGGGACGGCGAAGAACATCGAGCTGGAAGAACGTTATTTTGGAAGGGTAAAGAGGCTTTGATATGGCGCGTATCGCGATAATCGGACTTGTCGGCAAGTCGATGTTCTTCGATGTCCCCCGGTTTCATACCGGCGGCGAGACGATCGTCGCGAAGGGTTATCACGAGGAATGGGGCGGCAAAGGTTTCAATCAGGCCGTCGCCGCCGCGAGGCAGGATGCGGCGGTCACTTTCCTCGGCGCGTGTTCGGCCGCCGACAAAGCGGCGATCGAACGCTTTTGCCGGCAGGAGGGGGTTGCAGCGCGGCTCTGCGCCAAGAAGGGCTCCACCGCCTGCGCCGCCATCCTGACCGACGGTACCGGCGAGACCAGAGTCACGGTGCATCCGGGTGCGGAACTTTCGCCGCGGGATGTTGACGGTTTTGCGGGGGCGATAGCGGTTGCCGACATACTGCTGCTCAACAACGAAGTGCCCGAATCCGTCAACCTTGCCGCCGTCCGGCTCGCCCGGCGATATGGGGTGAAAGTCATTTTCAATCCGGCGCCGGCGCGGAAACTCCCCAAGGAGATCGTCGAGGCGGTGTCGCTCTTCACTCCGAACGAATTTGAATCGGAGGCTTTGGGCGAAGTCCGGTGCGAGGTCGTGACGACCCTCGGCGCGAAGGGCTGTCAAATCCGCACTACGGGGGAGATGATTCCCGCGCCTTCGGCCGATGCCGTCGATTCGACAGGCGCGGGAGACGTTTTCAATGCCGTTCTGGCGGTCCGGCTCGCGGACGAGGAGCCGCTTGCGGCCGCCTGCGCGGCGGCCAACGCGGCCGCGGCGGAATCGGTTGCGGCACGTTATGTTTTGCCGTCGCTTCCTTTTGCGGCGGACATCAACCGGAAAGGATAAAAAAAATGTTGAATCTCCAATTCCTTATTATTTCGCTGGCGGCGTTTTGCGCCGTGTCCGTGCACGCAGCCGTTGTGGAACGGGTGCTGGTGCGCCAGCAATGGCCATGGGAGCGTGCGATAAAAGTGGAATATCGCCTTGCCGCGGTTACTGAAAAAACCGATGTTTCAGTATCGCTGTCGGTGAATGGCGTGCCGGTGGCAATGGAAGCAGGCGCCCTTGACGGCTCGTTATTCGCGATTCCGGCCGACGGCATTTATTCATTTACCATCGATCCGGCGAAAACGGCGCTGTCTGAAATTCCGCGCACTTCGGATCTGCGGGTGGAATTGTCAGCAGCTCCGTCTTCGCGGGAAACGTCGCTGTTTGCGTTGTACAGGATTTATGATCTTGAGAGCGGTGAATGTGAAGAGGTGGGCGCAGGCGAAATCTCCAGCGGCTTCAGGGGGCGGTGGCGTTATGCAGATCCTAACGCGGCTCATCTCCCCGACGGTGCGGCGATTACCAATATTATCTGGACGGGATTTAATACCGATGATACGTATAAAACGAGGAAAATGGTGATGCGTTATCTGCCGGGGAAAACCGCCAAGGTGAATCTGCTGAACCGTGAAGACCGGCCGGGATGTATAGGGTACGATTACTATGTCGGCGTTTATGAAGTCACCCAGAAACAGTGGGAACTGATTTCCGGCAGCGCTGTCGCCGGCTGTAAATGGGCAGCCGACACCAAGCCGGTCAATATGGTTTCATACGATTCAATCCGCGGTGCGGATGCAACTAACTTCTATTCGGCGGCGGTCGGCGGCAACGCTCCTCATCCCGATTCCTTCCTCGGCAAGCTCCGGCGGCTCACAAGGGTTCCTTTTGACCTGCCCACACATGCCATGAATGAATATGCGACGCAGGCCAATTCGCTTTGGAGTTTCTGCGACGACGGTAATAACGAGAAAAGTTGCCTGAAAAGCGCCTGGAACGACAATTCCCCCTTTGCCGCCGCCACCATCACCAAGATGACGGTAGATCCGAATCTGCCCGGCGCATACAACGGCAATGCCGGTGCAGAAGGTCCGGCGGCAGTCGGTTCTTTCGCCTGCAATCAGGCAGGTATTTATGATACCATCGGCAATGTGCGGGAATGGTGCGTCGATTGGCAAAATGATAATGTCAGGCAGAAGGATTACACCAGCTGCGTCGGCAGTGCCAATATCAGCGAAGAAAATCCGGCGCACATGAAATGCTACGACACTTCTAAAACTTCAGATCCCAGCGGATTGCTGCGCTTTTGCGGAGGTGCTGTTTATAATACAAGATTATCCTCGGGTATGACTCCCAATTATTTTTACAACGAAAGTTTAGCG
Organism: Kiritimatiellia bacterium; assembly: GCA_017508315.1. Taxonomy (GTDB): domain Bacteria; phylum Verrucomicrobiota; class Kiritimatiellia; order RFP12; family UBA1067; genus UBA1067. Next base: position 8,460 of record JAFVZE010000218.1, read on the forward strand.
TCGAATGCGTTTGACGAAAAAACCGGATTCCGGCTGGTGATAGTGGTTAATGATTGAAGGAGGACGCATGAAAAAATCAATTCTGCTAGCAATGTTGTCGGCCGTTTCCGCTTTAGATGCGGCGGTGAAGGTTACCGTAGATTCAATTCGTCAAAATTGGCCGTGGAGCAAAGAAGTCATTGTCGGCTTCACTTTGTCGGGAGTGGAGGACGAAGCGGTGGATATTGAAACGGAGGCGTTTGCCGGCGGTAAATTACTTGGCAAACTGCTGCCTTTCGGCGAATGCATGCATCTTACGGAAAATAAATCGTATGTGCTGAAGGTGAATCCGGATGTCGCCGTCGCCAATGCGCTTGTTGCCGATTTCAAAGTAAAGCTTACTCCGGTTGCATCCGACCCGTCGTGGGATGTGCCGCTATACCGTATTTACGATTTGACGGAAGAAGATGCCGAGGTTGAAATTGTAACGCCTGCGGAAATCCTTTCCGGAGCGCACGGCGATTATCACTGGTCGGGCTCATTGCCGGTCTTCGAGCCGGGCAAGCCGCTGTCTTATACCAATCTGGTGTGGACGGGGGTTAATCAGGATGATTACAAAAACAAGTATCTGGCGATGCGATATCTGCCGGCGTCGGGGCAGAAGGTGAATATATGCTGTAACGAGAAAAGCGCGTACCTGATGCCGGAAAATTACTATATCGGCGTATTTGAGACCACCCAGAAGCAATGGAATCAGATAATGGGCGAGTTTCCTGAGTGTGAACATTCGGGTGAAAAGAACAATAGACCGGTGGAAACGATGTCGTACGCCGAAGTGCGTGGTCATTCAGAAAACAACTATTGGCCGTTACCGCCGGCCAAGGATTCTTTTCTTGGCAAATTGCGCGCTAAAACCGGCGATACGCCGTTCGATCTGCCGGCAGCCTATCAGTTGACTTATGCCGCTCAAGCCGGCAACAACTTTTGCGTTGCGGCTTCAAAATTTGAGTCTGCCACTTATCCCGACAATAAGCCTACTGCTACTATTGAAGATGGTGTTGTAGTTGTCAATGCGGCTTCTGCCCGGTACAAATCGTCTACAACGGCTTCTGTAGGCAGTTTCGCTCCCAGTTCACAAGGTATTTACGATATTATCGGCAACGTGAGCGAAATGTGCGTAGATTGGGATTTCGAAACGCAAGCTTCACAAAGAGAATTGGGGGCTTTGGCGAATGTCGACCCCGGCAATCCGGCCGGACCTCGTACACCGGGCGGTTCTCGTGAAAATCGTCATTATACCGGCAGCAATTATTCCATTAAATCGGAAGATCAACATGCGCTGAATATTGCTCGTGGTGCGGTAACGCCTGAAACAGGCAGCAAACTTATCGGTTTTCGGTTGTTTCTGCCGGCGTGCGGCGATGAGGCCGGTGAGCGTGCGGAGTTGATAGATGCTGTCGCCGGAGAGTCCGCGGCCTGCTCCGTAATCGTCAAACCGGATGAAACGGCGTTTTGGCGTACGGTGACCAATTCAACCTTCGAGGTTTCGTGGCTGTTTCCGGCGGGGACGCAAAAGGCGAAGCTTTCGGTTGCCGGAATGGGGGCAGAATACGTTTATGACAATTTGACGGAAAACAGCAAAAAGTTGGTTCTGCCGTCGCCCGTCACTGCGGAAGATGTCTACAAACTTACATTATTGTTTGACGATGATTCCGAGCAGAACTGTCTGCTGGGGGTGGTGCGCGGTGCTCAAGAGGGTGGTACGGCGCTCGTCGATTACGCTTCCGATTCAAATATTGCGTGGCGGCGCACTAAAACGAAAGCTGTATTCCCGATTCCGTTCGGTGCCGAAACAATAATGGTCGACGGTCAGGGATATTCGCTTGACGGTGCTGCCGGATGGTTCGGGTATGTCTATCCGGCCGGTGCGGAAGTTTCCGAAGTGGCGCTTGATGCTGGAGCGGTTGAATATGAAAATTCGCTCATTCCGTTTCGCGGTTTCATTCTGACGATTCGTTGATTAAATCAATTTTAACGAGGAGACAAAGGTAATGGATGCGGAGAATCGTTCAAGTCGCGCAAAAAATGCCAGAAGAGCTTTCTGTCTATTTTGCGGTTTTGCATTTATCGCTGCTGTCTTGTCTGCGTTTGCCGCCCCGCGTCCGTTTGTGCCGTTGTTTTTCATGTTCAATAAAAAGGATTTCGAGCCGTTTAAGAATGTGCCGGTATTTTCCGAGTCTATTCCGGCATATGTGATTCCTCGTATCCCCAGGCCCGATATTCGGCCTTTTCAAAAGCACCAAGAATACCGTAAAAAATATGTCCGCCGTGTGCCGGAAAACGAGCGCCGCCAAACGCCGTACAGCCTGACGGATCTGATGCCCAATCCCCGGTCGACCGTCGACTCCGATTATGCCCGGAGCGGCAAACCGTTTTTCGTCTATGAGCCGGTTTCCCGTCCGCTCTACTTTATACCCGGCGATGGATGCCCGTTGGCCGACCGCAAGGCGTTTGACGAATGGAAAAAGAAGCATCCGGGCTTTCTCGGCTTCAATTCACTCTGGGAAATGGACAGCGACACCGCGTATTTTACGAAGTTCTGGAATCTTGAGGATAAAGAGCTGGAGCGCGATCTTCACGCCGGATTTGAGCCGATGCACGCAAAGGGCAAGGGGCATCTGGTTTCCTGGACGCGGGAAGTGATACGCCGGCTAAAGGATTTTCACTGGGGAGAAAGCCGGATATGGCCGATGTGTTCCAATGATATGGGTTTTGAACATCTTTTTGCCGCCAATGGCGCATGCGGGCTCTGGTACGAGGCTACGCCGCAGGGGTTTTCCGCGTGGAATTGTGCGAGTGCTTTTTTGCGCGGAGCGGCACGCCAGTGGAATCTTCCTTACGGATGGTATATGGCGCAGCATTATACCGGGCATACCCGCGACGGAAAGTTCAAAGCAGGCGGCAGCAAGTGGTTTTCGTCGTCCAAGACGGTGCTTGATCCCGTTAAATCCAATGCTACGCCTCATCGCGGCGAAGGCCGTTCGCTGCACAAGCGTCAGGCACTTTACGGATGGTTGATCGGCGCTGATTATATTCAGATGGAAGGATGGCTTGGAATCTATCGCGACCGGAAGGAAGGAAAAATCGTACCTTCCGACTACGCCGTTGATTTCAATGAAATCTATATGCTGTCCAAAACAGTTGATCGCGGCGATTCGTTTACTCCGCTTGCTGTATTGACTCCGCTTGCCGAGCCCTGTTCATCTATGTATCGCAACAAGGATCTTATCGAGCCGGAAACCCAGAAGACCATTTTCAATCTGCTGGTGCCGCTTACGAGCGAATATAACGGGGGCGATCACCCGCTCAGGATAAAGGGCGAACAGGGATGTTTGTACAATTCTCGTTTCCCCGGATTTTTCGATTCGCTCTGTCCGGATTCCGGCCAGGATTCGCTTTCGTTTGAAAAGGCGCTCTCCCGGTATAAACACGTTCTCATCGCCGGCGATGCGTTTGACAAGAATAAATTCGACAGTCGGGCGATTACGGCATTTGAAAAGGCCGGCGGCAGGGTGCACCGTTATCCGTCGAAAGAGTGTGATACGCCGGAAAAACTTGAACGACTTCTGCTGGCGATCCGTGATGAAACGATGCCGTTTGCCGTTGAGGGTGATATCCAATGGGGGGTGAACAAGACCGAAAAAGGCTGGCTCTTATATCTTATCAACAACAAAGGCGTGATCAAGTTCAGCGACGAGCCGGAAGAGTACAATCTCGCCAAGACCGCCAAGGTGACGGTCAGATGCAAAGCTTCAGGTGAAACGCGCTTGACGGAAATCCGGCCTGGAGATTTTGCGTTGATGGAATTCAATAGATAAACGAGAAGTGAAAAAATGAGACGAATATTGCAAAGGTTGGCGTTGTGCGTATTTGCGGCGGTGGCGGCGGCATCGTACGCTCAAGCGCACAAGCCGATCTTGCCAGCGCATGAGGCGCAGACCTTGAGCGTGGCTTCTGATGAACTCTGCCGTTATTGGCACCTCATAACCGGCAAGGCGAGCAATGTGCCGGTGCGTCTGCGCATAGATCCGGCAGTTTCCAAAAGCGGCAATGATGCCTATACGATTGTTACCGAAAACGATACGGCGGTAATTGCCGGTTCCAACGCCCGCAGCGTGCTGTACGGAGTTTACGATCTTCTTGAGCGCCGCGGCGGCTGCGGATGGTTCTGGGACGGCGACAGAATCCCGAAAAAGAAATCCATCAATGTTTCGAAACTCAACGTGCATGAAGAATCGAAGTTTGAATATCGCGGCATCCGATATTTCGCCCACCGCGGGCTTGCCCGTTTCCAGGCCGAACACTGGGGCTTTGAGGACTGGAAGCGCGAAATCGACTGGTGCATGAAGAAGCGCCTCAACCTGATGATGCTGCGCATCGGTCAGGACGATCTTTTTCAGAAGGCGTTTCCCGGCGACTGTGATTATCCGGATGCAAGCAAGGCTCTGCCCGGACAGGGCAAAGGTTATGACAACCGTTCACTCTTCTGGCCGCTGGAATTTCGCGGAGAACTGCGCAAGAAGGTGATGGATTACGCTTTCCGCCGCGGCATGATGGCTCCAAGCGATTTCGGCACGATGACGCACTGGTATTCGCGCACTCCGCAGGATTTTCTCGACAAGAAAAAGCCAGATTTCCTGCCGCAGGCTCCCGGTGCCTACGGCGAGCCGTCCGGTCTTGTCTGGGATATCCGCAATCCGGAATGGATGGATGCCTATTGGAGAATAACCGATGCCGATGTGCGAGAATACGGTCGCCCGGGGCTCTTGCACACCATCGGCATCGCCGAGCGTCATATATCCACCAATCGCGAAGAAAATCTTGCGATGAAGGTAAAACTCACCCGGTCGATGCTTGCCGAGGCGAAGCGCAGATATCCTCGATCAAAGCGCCTTTTGGCGGGCTGGGATCTCTACTGCATGAAAAAGCCGCAGGAGGTGAAGGCGTTTCTTAAGAACATTCCCGAGGATGTGATCGTCTGGGATTATGAGGCCGACGCTTCTATCAATACGTGGTTCGGCGAGTGGGACATAATCGGCAGGCGTCCGTATGTGTTCGGTGTGTTTATGGCATACGAGGCAGGGCTTGATTCGCGTACCGACTACACTAAAATCGCCGCACGGCAGAAACTGATTGAAAACGATCCGATGTGCAAGGGGTATATTCTCTGGCCGGAGTCGAGCCATGTCGACTCCATTGGCATCGAATGGGTTGCGAAAAATGCCTGGCGCGCCGATAAACCGGCGGTATCGGCGACGGTAACCGACTATTGCGCGCGACGTTATCCGGATGAAGCGAAAAAGATGGCCGGTTTGTGGATGAAAACGATTCCCGTTTCCACCAATATGCAGAATGTGTGGCGGTGGAATGCGTTTTTACCCGTACTGCGTGAAATGGGCGAAGGCAGGATCAAGAGAAAAGAACTTGGCCGCTGGCCGGAAGCGAAGCGCAAAGGTTTCTTTGCCGGCTTGCCGGAAGTTGTCGCGGCGCTCAAGTCTATGGACTGGGATAAAGACGAATTCCTGAAGCGCGATATGATCGACATCGCCCGCGTTTGGGCGGATCGCGTCGCCGTGGATGCCGAGAACGAGATGTTCCGCGAATATTTCAAGTGGGTCGACGGCGATAAAAAGGCCCTGGGGAGGTTTGCTGAACTGGTCGAGGTCGTCTATGCCAGGCTTGACGCTCTTGCCGCGCTACTGGCGCAGCATGCCGATTTCTCGCTTTGCGATACGTACGAGCGCATCGCCAAGGAGTATCCGGTCGCTTATCCCGGCTTTATGTCGGTACTGGTCGACAATAGCGCCAATTCCTACTGTGCTTCCCATCATGCGGAACTTGCCCGGCATTGCTATCTTCCCGCATTTCGCCATTTTACCGATCTGCTGAAGGCGAAAATGGCGGCGGGCGACAAGACTCCGCTTAAACGCGGGGTGTTGGAAGATGTCCGCAAGCGGGCGATTGACATGTCGTATTCGACGCTGAAACTTGACGAGCCGCGTACGCGCGAATCGTTCAACCGCGCGCTGGACGCGGTGCTGGCGGCTTCGGGTGAAGGCGAAAACGTCGGCAGATAACGTTTTATTTACCGGATAAAAAAAGAAAGGAAACGAATATAATGTTGAATGACTACGGATATATTGAAAAGGCGATCGCGAACATCCGCGAAGTCGCCGAAAAGCAGGAGGGGAACATCAAGGCCGCGGCTAAACTGATGGCCGACGCTATCGCCGCCGACCGACTGATCAACGTCTACGCCGGCGGCGGGCATACGACCTTGGCGATGGGCGAGATGTTTTTCCGCGCCGGAGGCCTTGCGAACATCAATCCGCTCATGGAGACGGCGCTTTCCGTCTTCAATCAGGCGCTCAAGTACCTTGAGCTTGAACGCACCGTCAATTTCGGCGCGTCGATCATCAAGTATTACGATATCAAGGAAGGTGACGTCGTCCTCTTCTTCCACAACATCGGCATCAACCCGGCGACCATCGACGCGGCCGAGGAGTGCAAAAAGCGCGGCGCGAAGATCATCGCGGTGGCGTCGTCGTATTGGCAGAACGAAATGCCGAAGGATCATTTCATCCGCCATCCGAACGGGAAGAATCTCTTCGACTACGCCGATGTCTGCATCGACGACTACAATCCCGTGGGCGATGCGGTGGTGAATATTCCCGGGATGACCACACCCATCGGGCCCGTTTCCAATGTGGTCGATTTCACCATCGC
>JAFVZE010000219.1 GCA_017508315.1 Kiritimatiellia bacterium
TTACATTGATTGGCCCGGGATCTACTTATGGGTATGGTAGATTGGTCGGTCCAGTTTCGATTGTTGTGGATAAGGCGCCAGAGTCTGAGACTATGTATCAACGCTTTGTTTACCGGAAAAATGATATGACCGGTACTTTTACTCTTAAAAACGGCTCGTGCTACTGGATGAACGGAGTGGAGTTTTCCAATCTTGAGAATCTTTTGCAGACCGGCGGGACATTTCAGTTCAACAGCGTTACCAATTGCTGTCCGAAACTGCGGAAAATGGAAGTAAGCGGCGGAACGGTCGAATTCAAGAAGAGCTGCAAAGACGTGTTCAACGCCGACTTGACAGATCTGCATCTGTCGAGCTCAGCCAAGTTTTACATCGCCTCCGGATTTACCAATACGGTTCGCAGTCTGTATCTTGACGGCAAGCGTATGTTCGCTGGCGTGTACACATTCGAGAATCTGCCGGCCATGGCGCATGAAAAAAAAGCCGAGATCGGGAATTACGCCGGCGCGCTGATCGTCAGGCGAGGACGGTATTTGCATCTGCTGGTGCGGTAAAAACAGAATAAGGATTCATCAATATGCTGACTAGAAAGACTTTCATTTACGGGGCCGGTTCCGCATTCGCTGTTCCTGCGTTTGCGATGTCGGAGGAAAAGCCGCTGTGGACGGCGGGGCTGATGACCGACACCCATATAGGCGACACGGAAGAAAGCTGCGAGAGGGTGCGTCTGGCGTATGAGCTTCTCAATGATCTCGGAGTGGATCTCGTCGCCAACTGCGGCGATATCGCCGAGCGGTACACAGAACGCGGCTATAAGATCCTGCGCCGGATATTCGACCGGACTTTTACGAAGAAGAAACCGCAGGAGATCTGGGTTTACGCCAACCACGAACATGTCGGACGCAAAGACGAGCCGTTCGAGACGGTCATGCGGGACGTGAGGAAACATCTGCGCATCCCTCACGACCTTTACGCGCTGATCGACTTTAAAGGCTTCCCGCTTGTGGTCTTTCCGCAGTGGCTTGACGTGGAGCAGGCGGAGAAGATGCTTGGCGAGGCGGTGCGGAAATATCCCGGCAAGCCGATTTTCGTCTTCGACCACGTCCCGGCGCAGGGTACTACGGAAAGTTCCATCACATGGGGCAACATGAAACGGCGGGAGCTTTTGAACCGCTATCCGCAGGTTGTCCAGTTTTCCGGACACGTTCACGGTTCGCTCAGATGTGAACGCCGCATTTGGCAGGGCGAATTCACCGCGCTCAATCTTGGCGGTCTCGCCGGATGGAGCGGTTCGGCGGTGGGCGCGGCACCCGCGATGAAGAAAGAGTTTTGCGTTGCCGTGATGGAGGTGTTTTCCGACCGGCTTGTCTTCAAACGCATTGATGTGCGCGATCGCTGCGAACACCGCAGTGAAGAGCGTTGGACGGTGCCGCTGCCGTTCGATCCCGCAACCGCGCCCTACCGCGTCGATTCCGCCGCCAAGCGCGAAGTTGTGCCGCAGTTCAAGCCGGGCGCGAAAGTTTCGCTCTCCGCCGATGCGTCACCGGCGCGGTCGGTGACGGTGTCGTTTCCGCAGGCGGAGGCGCCGCACGGTGTTTACATGTATAAAATCGAAGTTGCCGACGGCGAGACCGGCGAGGTGATTTCCCGGCAGGATCAGTTCGGCTCGTTCTGGATGCGTCCGGAGGAAAGACCGGCGCAGATGGAGTGCGTCCTGTCGGCGGCGTACTTTAATGCCGGATGCCGCCGGACGGTTTCGGTTACGCCGATGAACTGTTTCGGGGTCTGCGGAGAGGCGATAAAGGGAGAGCTTACGCTTGATTCCGTTGCCGGAGTTCCGGTCTGGGAATCGGCCGATATCGCGAAGGATTGCGTTTTCAGACGTTATCTCAAGGACGGAGAGATCAAAAGGCCGAAGGACGGATGGTACGAAATGCATCCGGGGGACAATCGGCTTGAACTGCCCAAAGGGGTGTGGGACGCTCCCGCGGGGACGCGCTTCAGGTTCACCGTCGACATGGAGAGCGAAACTTTCACGCCGCGGCCGTGGACGATAGTGCTGCGCAATCCCGAGCCGTTGAAAAACGCGAATACGCGGATCTATACCGCCGCCGGCAAAACGCCGAAA
>JAFVZE010000220.1 GCA_017508315.1 Kiritimatiellia bacterium
ATTTGACGGTATTGCAGCCCAGATGGTATAATCTCGGACCAAAACAGACAAGTGTTGGCCAGAGCCGGAAGATCGCGATATCACCTCGCGCCGATCGCCCGGCGGCAGATTCTGAAGGATACGCAATGACTCTCTCGGAACTTGAGAATATGAGGCGGCAGTGCCTCGAAGAAGTCGCCGGCGCGGAAGGTTCCGCCGCCGTCGAATCCCTGCGCGTGAAATATGTCGGGCGCAACGGGCTTATACCCGCGCTTATCAAGGCGATGAAGGACGTTCCCAAAGAGGAGCGCCCCGCGTTCGGCAAGGCCATTCAGGCGTGGCGGGCGGAGACCGAAGAGGCACTCGCGGCCAAGGCCGGTTCCTCGGCGGAGGAAAGCGTCGAGGCGGACCTGACGCTTCCCGGACGCTGGTTCGATCTCGGAGTCGAACATCCGCTTTCCAGAGTGATCGCCGAGAGCGCGGCTATATTCGGAAAGCTCGGTTTCACGGTGGCCGACGGTCCGGAGCTTGAAAACCGTTTCAACAACTTCACCGCGCTCAACACTCCCGCTCACCATCCTTCGATGGACCGCAGCGACACGTTCTGGTTCGGCGAGGACTGCCTCCTGCGTACGCAGACTTCTCCGGTGCAGATCAGGGCGATGATGGGCAACAGGCCGCCGGTCCGGGTCATCTGCCCCGGTCGCACCTACCGCCGCGATACGACGGACGCCACCCACAGCGCGAATTTCCACCAGATAGAGGGCCTTTACGTCGATACGCTTCCCGAAAAGCCCGTTTCGCTCGCCGATCTCAAGAGCGTGCTGGCGTATTTCGCCCGCGAGATGATGGGCGACGGCGTGACGGTGCGCTTCCGGCCGCACTTCTTCCCGTTCACCGAGCCCTCGGTCGAAGTCGATTTCTCCTGTCATGTCTGCAAGGGCCGCGGATGCGGAGTGTGCAAACAGTCGGGCTGGATCGAGGTCGCCGGAGCGGGTATGGTCGATCCGCGTGTGTTCGAGCACGTCGGCTACGATCCGTCCAAGGTCTCCGGATACGCTTTCGGATTCGGCGTCGAGCGCATCGCCATGATCAAGTACGGCATTCCGGATATCCGCTGGCTCTACGAAAACGACGTCAGATTCCTTTCGCAGCTCGCGTAGAACCGCTTCAGGGAAGGAGACGCGGCATGATGACGATATACCGTTGGGAAAACGGGGGTCTCAAAGAGACTCCGGAATTTTCGCCGTCGTGCTGGATCAATCTCGTCGAACCGTCGACGACGGAGCTGGAGTCGGTCATATCCCATTCCGGCAAAATCCCCCGCGACTTCCTCACAGACCCTCTTGACGCCGGCGAACGTCCGCGTTTCGACTATGAAGACGAAGCTTCGCTCATCATCGTCCATGTGCCGATGCCGGTCGATGACGACGAGGTGACTCCCTACCGCACGGTGCCGCTCGGAATCATTTTCTTCGAGCGTTCGGTAATCACCGTCTGCAGCGCCAGGACGCCGGTCACCTCGGCGTTCCTCGATCAGATCCGCCGCGTGTGTCCGCCGTCGGACCAGTACCGTTTCGCTTTCCGGCTTCTGTGGCACGCCGGAGTGCTCTTCCTGCGCTACATCAACGACATCCACCAGCGGACGATCGATCTCGAAGGCGAACTCCACAAGTCTATTTCCAACGAGTTGCTGCTGAAGCTGCTGCAGATCGAGAAGACTTTCGTCTATTTCACCACGTCGCTCAAGGCCGACACGATAGCGCTGGCGCGAGCCAACACCGCCCGGCAGCTTTCGCTCTCGGAGGACGACCGCGACTCGCTCGAGGACGCGATGGTCGAATACCAGCAGGCGCTGGAGACGGCGACGGTGCACGCGAACATCCTCAACGGCACTCTCGACACCTTCGCCTCGCTCATCAACAACAACCTCAACAACGTGATGAAGTATCTGACGGCGGCGACCATCATGCTCGCCGCGCCGACGCTCATCGCTTCGCTCTACGGCATGAACATCCAGCTGCCGCTCCAGAACCACCACGCCGCGTTTCTGCTGGTGGTCGGCGCGTCGGTGCTGCTGTCGATCGTGATCGGCGCGGTATTCTTCGTTCTGTCGAGAAAGCGGATTTTCTGATATGGCCGTCTGCCGTGGTTTGAGTCTGACGAGCGGCGGGCTGGACAGCCAGCTGGCGATAAAAGTTCTGCAGCGCGCCGGCGCCGAAGTCGAGGCGGTATGCTTCTCCTCGCCGTTTTTCGACATGTCGGGGACGGAAAGGGCCGCCAAGACGCTTGGGGTGGCGCTGCGGGTCGTCGATTTCACCGATGACATCGTTTCGCTCATAAAATCTCCCGCCCACGGATTCGGCGGCGCGATGAACCCGTGCATCGACTGTCATGCGCTTATGATCCGCAGGGCCGGCGAACTGATGGAGCGTTTAGGGTACGATTTTGTCGCCACCGGCGAAGTGCAGGGGCAGCGGCCGATGTCGCAGAACCGTCAGGCGCTCGGCGTGGTCGAGAAATGTTCGGGTCTCAAGGGAAGACTGGTGCGTCCGCTTTCGGCAAAACTGCTCGAGCCGACGGTTCCTGAAATCGAGGGGAAACTCAATCGGGATATGCTTCTCGACATTTCCGGCCGCGGCCGCGAACGCCAGATCGCTCTGGCCGCCGAATTCGGGATTGCCGACTATCCGAGTCCGGCCGGAGGATGCAAGCTTACGGAAGAAGGGTTCGCCAGAAAACTTAAGGACCTCATGGATCATGAAGGGCTTGACGATCGTGCGCTGGTTGAACTTTTAACCCGTGCCCGCCGCTTCCGTCTGCCGGACGGAACCGGGGTTGTTCTCGGCCGGGACCGCCGCGACAACGCCGCGCTTCGGGAATTTAAACTGAGCGGCGGATGTTTGTTCCCGCTTGAACTGCTCTCTCCGGTAAATGTTCCGGGTCCCACCGCGCTCATCCCGGAAGTGAAGAGCGAAGGAGATTTTGCGCTTGCCAAAGAACTTGTCTGCGCATATTCGCGCTACGACAGACTGGAAGGGGACGTCGCGCTCAATGTCGGAACTGTTCCGCGGCCGTACAACCGCGAAAAATTCAGGGAGTGGCAGATATGTTAGAGACGTTGGCGGCTCATCTCGGCACGATCGCGGCGTATGCTCCGGTGTGGGGGCTCGCGTTCGTTTTCGTGTTCATGACCGTTGAATCGAGTTTCATCCCTTTTCCGAGCGAGGTGGTGATGATTCCGGCCGGGTTCCTCGCCGCCCGCGGCGAATTCACGGGCGGTGCTCCCGCGCTCGCGCTCTGGCTGGCGATCGCCGCCGGGACCGCCGGTTCGCTCGCCGGAGCGTACATCAACTATTATCTCGCGGTCTGGGTCGGTAAACCGTTTCTCGAGAAGTACGGGAAGTATTTCTTCGTCAAAAAGGAACCGCTGTCGCGCGCCTGCGAGGTTTTCAACCGCTACGGCGCGATGACCACCTTCGTTTGCCGCCTGGTGCCGGTCATAAGGCAGCTGATTTCGATTCCCGCCGGCATCGCCCGCATGCCGTTCTGGCCGTTCACGTTTTTCACCGGACTCGGGGCGGGGATCTGGACGGCGGTTCTCGCGTTCGTCGGTTTTGCAATCGGGAAATCGGCCGGCGACATCGGTTATGTGGAACTTGTCAATCGCGGCAAGGACGCGGCGTCTGCGAATCTGCCGCTGGTGATCGGCTGCGCCGCGGCGCTGGTCGCCGGATATGTCCTTCTTTCGAAACTGGTGATGGGGCGCAATGCTCGTAAAGGTTGAGCGGCTTCGCGTCGCGTTCCGCTCGGAAGGGCGTCTGAGCGTGCCGGTGCGCGGAATTTCGTTTGACGTGCCGCGCAATTCGCGGGTCGCGATCGTGGGCGAGTCCGGATGCGGCAAGAGTCTCACTTCGCTCGCGCTCGGGGGTTTTGTCGAGCGGGCCGAGATTTCAGGGAAAATTTCCGGCTCTCCGCGCATCGCCTACATTTTCCAGAATCCGATGCAGTCGCTCAATCCCGTAATGCGCGTGGAAGCGCAGATCGGCGAGTGTCTGCCGGAGCGGTGCGGGCGCAAAGAGCGGATCGCGAATTTTCTGAAGGATGTCGGGCTCCGCCCGGAAACGGCGCGCAAGTATCCCTGTCAGCTTTCAGGCGGACAGCAGCAGCGCGTCATGATCGCGATGGCGCTGGCGCAGGAGCCGGAACTGCTCGTCGCCGACGAACCGACGACGGCGCTCGACGTCACCAACCAGCGGGAGGTTCTCGATCTCATCGCCCGTGTTGCCGACGAGCGCGGAATGTCGGTTCTTTTCATCACCCACAATCTGGGGCTCGTGGCGCGGTATTCGCGTTTCGTGAACGTCATGTACGCCGGGGAGATCGTGGAAAGCGGAACCGTGGACGCGGTTTTGCGCTCGCCGCGCCATCCTTACACCCAGGGGCTTTTGGCGGCCGTCCCGAGGCTCGATCTGCCCAAGGATTCGCCGCTTGCGGACATCCCCGGCACCGTGCCGCCGCCGTGGGACTGGCCGAAGGGCTGCGCGTTCCATCCCCGCTGCCCGAAGGCCCGTCCCGCCTGCTCGGCTCCCGATTTCGCCGGTTGTCCGGAGATGTGATTTCGCTTTGACTGAAATGTCCGGTTTCGGCGCAGAAGCGCGAGCGGCCGGTTTTGAAGCCGGGATCATCCGCGGAAGTCGCCCCGGCCGGGTAAAAGCGGACGGTTTTTGCTATAATATCCGAAAAAACAGGATTTAGACATGGCAGAAAAAATAAGCTTTGAAGCACCCCGCGGAATGAGGGATTTCTATCCCGAGGATATGGTTTGGCGCAACAAGGTTTTTGACGCGTTCCGCGCCGCCGGCGAGGCTGCCGGATTCGAGCCTTACGATTCCTGCGTTGTGGAGAGTTATGAGCTTCTGGCGCGCAAGGCCGGCGAAGAGGTGGGCGAGCAGATATACCACTTTTTCGACAAGTCCGATCGTCATATCGCTTTGCGCGCCGAGATGACTCCGACTCTGGCGCGCATGGTCGCCCAACGCCAGAAGGAACTGCAGTTTCCGCTCAAGTGGACCACTATTGCCCAGTGTTTCCGCTACGAGCGCATGACCAAGGGGCGCAAGCGCGAGCATTACCAGTGGAATGTCGACATTATCGGCGAAGATTCGATTCTCGCCGAAGTCGAGGTTATCGGCGCGGCGTGCGACGCCTTGCGCCGCATGGGGCTTTCTTCGGGGGATTTCAAGGTTCACGTCTCGTCGCGCAGATTTCTCGGCGAACTGCTCTCCGGGAGCGGAATTTCCGCCGACAAGCACGCGCAGGTGTTTCTGGCGCTCGACAAGCGCGGCAAGATGCCGGACGAGGAGATCTCAGCAATGCTTCGGGACGGAGGTCTTTCGGATGCGGATGTCAAGGCCACCTTCGACATCATGAATCTCAAATCCTACGACGGATGCGGGGAGCTTCGCGAACTCTTCCGTCTCGCCGAAATCGCCGGTTTTTCCGATTGTCTCGAATTCGACATTTCCGTCATCCGGGGCCTCAGCTACTACACCGGCATCGTTTTCGAATGCTTCGACACCGTCGGCGAGTTCCGCGCCATTTTCGGCGGCGGGCGCTACGACAATCTGCTTACCACCATCGGCGGGGAACCGACGAGCGCGGTGGGACTCGGATTCGGCGACGTCGTCGTCACCGAGCTGCTGAAGTCGCGCCTCGGCGAAGGTGCGGCGAAGGCGAAGCGCGGCGTGGCCGTCGGGTTCATGTTCCCGGAACAGCGCGACGCGGCGCTGGCGCTCGCTTCGAGGCTTCGCGGCGAAGGCGAAGCGGTGATGCTCTCGCTCAAGGCGCAGAAGCCGAAAAAGTTCTTCTCCCGCGCCGAGTCCTCCGCCGCGGCGAAAGCGGTGTTTCTGGGACCGGACGATGTCGAGAAGGGCGTCGCGCGCATGAAGGACATGGAAACGCGCGGGGAAATCGAAATATGCTTGAGCGCGGCAAAGTAAGAACGAGCCTCGAGGTGGGTTTCTCCGGCGGCGAAGAGCCGGCGAAGTTCGCCGGCTACCGCGGCAGAGAGTGGCGGGCGATTCCGCTCGCTCGCGAATTTCCGTACGAGGACTCCCAGTTCGAAGTGGTGATGATGGACGGCGCGGCGGTTTCCCGCGCGTCCGTGAAGGAGGCTCACCGCGTCCTGCGGCCGGAAGGTCTGTTGCTTTTCTCGGTGCCCGCGAAGACCAAGAAGCAGGAGGGATACACTCTGCCTGATATCTACGCCATCGTGCGCGAGGGTTTCAACATCGTCGGGCTGGAACGTCCCGCGTGGTGGAAATTCTGGTCGTCCCGCGGAGCGTCGCTCACCATCCATGCGCTGAAGAAGAACTGGAAGTCCGGCGGCGGCACCTTCCGCCCGTACGTATGAGCGTTCTTTTCTCAGCGCTGTTCGCGGTTCTCACTTCCGCCGATGCGGTGGTGACGCTTTTGAATTCCCCTTCCGCGTCGAGCCCCGGGGCGTTCGCCGCGGCCCGGGAATTCGTCGAGAAGGATGCCGCGGAAGGTAAGCCGTTGCAGCAGTTCGTGATCGGGGTGCTTTTCGAGGACTGCAAAGACCGCGCCGTGTATCTCGACGCTTCGCGGGAGAAGATCCGCGCGATGGCGGAGAAAAAGAACAATCCGCTGGCGTGGTATCTTCTTTCGCTCGAAGGCAACGATCTGTCCATGCTCCGCCGCGCGGCCGCCGGCGGCAACGTTCAGGCGCTGAACGCGCTCGGCACCATCGCCACGGCGGAGGCGATCGGCTCGAAAAAGCTTTCGAGCGATGACGTGGCGAAGATCCTCAGGAAATGTTTCGGGTATTTTTCCCGGGCGGCGGCGATGCGCGATGCGAACGGCTTCATCAATCTCGGAGCCTGCTACATGCGCGGGCTCGGCTGCACTCCCGACCCGGCGTTGGCGTTCGAGTGTTTTCGCTCCGCCGCCGAACTCGGACATCCGGAGGGGATGGACAACATGTCGGCCTGCTACGAACTCGGGCACGGCGTCAAAAAGAACGAAGATCTCTCGCTTCTGTGGAAAATGCGCGCGCGCGCGGTCCGCGGCGACGCGGCGGCGGCGAAATGGCTGCGGGAGCGCAGGTAGGCGGAAAAATACGGAAAAAGGAACGATGATGGAATTGAAATTGCCAAAGAAAGCGCTGGTCACCGGAGGTGCCGGATTTCTCGGCAGCCACCTGTGCCGGCGTCTGCTCGCCGACGGTTATGAGGTCACGGCTGTCGACAGTCTTTTCACCGGTGCGAAAAAGAACATCGCCGATCTGCTCGGGAACGTCCGTTTCTCGTTCGTTCAGCACGACATTACGCTGCCGTACCGGGGGCAGTTCGACGAGATCTACAACCTTGCGTGTCCGGCCAGCCCCGTGCATTACCAGCGCAATCCGGTCGAGACGATGAAGACGAGCGTCCTCGGAATGATGAATATGCTTGAACTGGCGATGAATACGAAGGCTAAACTTCTTCACGCCAGCACCAGCGAGATATACGGCGATCCGCTCGTTCATCCCCAGACGGAATCGTACTGGGGGAACGTGAACACCGTCGGGATGCGCAGCTGCTACGACGAAGGCAAGCGGTGCGCGGAGACCCTGTGCGCCGACTACCGCCGCGAATACGGCGTCGACGTGCGGATGGTGCGCATTTTCAATACCTACGGTCCGAATATGCATCCGCAGGACGGACGTGTCATTTCCAATTTCATCATGCAGGCGCTGCGCGACGAGGATATAACGCTTTACGGCGACGGATTGCAGACGCGCAGCTTCCAGTACTGCGACGATCTCATCGAGGCGATGCGCCGGTTCATGGAGCTGCCGAGAGAGACGGTGGACGAATTCTGCGCGAAGAGCTCTCTCGGGGCGCCGGTCGTCAACACCGGCAATCCCGGCGAATATACGATCAGGGAACTGGCGGAGGAGGTTCTGTGCCAGCTGCCGGATTCGAAGTCGAAGTTGGCGTTCGCGCCGCTTCCGTCCGACGATCCCAAGCGCCGCAGACCCGATATCACGCTGGCGAAGGAGCTGCTGGGATGGGAGCCGAAAGTCGCGCTCCGCGAGGGACTCGCAAGAACAATCGAATATTTCAGGTCTGCCGGAAAAATCTGAAAGCGGACAGACGGAACGAAAGGAGAGTTATGGGCGAAAATAAAATATTGGGATCGCTTTTGCATCTCGGCAGAAATTTCTGGTCGGATCGGCCTTATCCGAGGCCGGAAACCGCCGGACGTTATAAGATGCCGGAGAATCTGCCGCCGGAAATCAAACGGCTGAAAAAACTGCAGAAAAGAATGGGCGGGTGGCACGACAGACTTCGTTTTGACGAAAGCGCATGGAACAAGGCGGTCGAAAGGATGCGCGAGAAGGGCTTGAACATGCTGGTCATCGACCTCGGCGAAGGTTTGCGCTATCCTTCGCATCCCGAAATCGCCGCCAGGGACGCCTGGTCGCCCGACAGGATGCGTGCCGAAATCGGACGCCTTCGCGGGATGGGGATAGAGGCCGTTCCGAAACTCAATTTTTCCACCACCCACAACGCGTGGATGGGCGAGTACCGCCGGCTTGTTTCCACGCCGGAATACTATCGTGTCTGCGAAGATCTCATCAAAGACACCTGCGAGATATTCGACACGCCGCGTTTTCTGCATCTCGGTTACGACGAGGAGGATTTCGCGCACATGCAGCACGGCTACGATTTCGTGCCGATCCGCCAGGGTGAACTTTGGTGGCACGACTTCCTCTTCACGGTCAGATGCGTCGAGAGGTGCGGAGTGCGCGCCTGGATCTGGAGCGACAAGATATGGCATCATCGCGAGGAGTTCGCAAAGCGCATGCCCAAGAGCGTTCTGCAGTCCAACTGGTACTATTGCGGAGATTTCAATCCGGATGAAAAAAGCGAACTTTATCCGATGGTGCACGCCTACGACTGGCTGGAGGAGGCCGGGTTCGATCAGGTGCCTTGCGTTTCGAATTGCGGCGATTGGAATATGCTCAAGACCAATCCCGGACTGACGGCCGAGTACTGCAGAAAGATTATCGCTCCCGAGCGGTTCAAGGGGATGCTGGTCGCGCCGTGGTGCTGTACCACCGAGGATTTCCTGCCGTGGATCAACGAGGCGACGGATCTGCTCGCGGCGGCGGGACGGACATTGAAAGGCTGAACATGAAAATTTTCCGCGATGCCGCCAAACTTCAGAAATGGAGCGGAGCTTTGCGCCGCAAAGGCGCGAGAATCGCCCTGGTGCCGACGATGGGCTGTCTCCACGAGGGGCACATTTCGCTTATCGAGGCGGCGAAGCGCAGAGGCGCGGACGAAATCATAGTGAGCATTTTCGTAAATCCCGTGCAGTTCGGCCCCAACGAGGACTATGCGAAATATCCGCGCGAGGAAAAGGCCGATCTGAAGAAGTGCCGCGCCGCCGGCGCCACCGCCGTGTTTCTGCCGACGCCGGAGGAAATGTACATGCCGGGGCATTCGGTGTACGTTGACGAAGAGTCGCTTTCAAAAGGGCTCTGCGGCGGCAGGCGCCCCGGACACTTCCGCGGCGTCTGCACGGTTGTCGCCAAGCTCTTCAATATCGCCCATCCCGATTTCGCGGTCTTCGGACAGAAGGATTTCCAGCAGGTCCAGGTCGTAAAGCGCATGGTGCGCGACCTCAATTTCGATCTTGATGTCGTGGTCGCTCCCATCGTGCGGGAGAAGTCGGGGCTCGCCAAGTCGAGCCGCAACACGTATCTTTCGGAGAAGGAGAGGAAAATGGCGCTGGCGATTTCGGAGGGATTGAAGGAGTTCCGCTCGCTCGCCGGTCTGCGCCGCCGGCTTGAGAAGGCGGGCCTGAAGGTCGACTACGTCGAGTGCGTCGACAGCGAAACGCTTGCCGCGCGCAAACGTCCGGGCAGAGGATGCACCGTGCTTGTCGCGGCGTACGCGGGGTCGACGCGGCTCATCGACAATCGGGTTTTTTGACCGAGGTTCAGCGCAATGGTATCTACGGTCTATGTTGCGAAGAACGTCTACGGCGGCGACGGACTCGGGCGTCTCGGCGACGGGCGGGTCGTTTTCGTTCCGGGGGCGTGGGCGGGCGAGAATGTCCGCGCCGAAATCGTCGAGGAGAGGCGCAATTACGTCAAGGCGCGTCTCGTCGAGGTGGTCGAGGCGTCGCCCGAGCGAATCGACGGCGGCACCGTCGCCGGGGTGCCGGGTTGCGTGTACGCCAATTTGAGCTGCAGAGGCGAATGTGCCGCGAAGGCTCGGCAGCTTGCGGAGTTTCTCGAGCGTGCGCGTTTCGATTTCGGCGAGGTGGTTTCGCCGGAGGCCGACGAATCGGCGATGCTCAACTACCGCAATAAGGCGGTGTACCACTTCGCGCGGCGAGGCG
Source organism: Kiritimatiellia bacterium (assembly GCA_017508315.1). Taxonomy (GTDB): domain Bacteria; phylum Verrucomicrobiota; class Kiritimatiellia; order RFP12; family UBA1067; genus UBA1067. The sequence goes on from JAFVZE010000220.1 coordinate 10,399, forward strand.
GCGGCTGGGCTATCGGCTATCTCCGCGAGCCGGGGCACGAGATCGTGGAGATCGAGAACGATCCGCTCGCGGTGCCGGCGATCAACGCCAAACTGCCGGAGATACGCAGAAGCGTGCTGGCGCTTCTGACTGCGGGGCCGGCGGCGGTGCGTCGGGATGTCGGGCGCAAGGGCGTTCTCACCGTGCGCTGGAGCGAGAAAACCGGAGTGAAGTGGTGGATCGGAGACGCTCCGGAGGAACTGGTGTTCAGGGAGCGGACGTGCGGCAGGACTTTCGAAGTGCCGGCGGGCGGCTTCTATCAGGTGAACCCCGGCGTCGGCGAAACGCTCGTTTCCGCCGTCGCCGGCGAATACGCGAAGATGAGCGGCAGAACGCCGCGGCTTGCAGATCTCTACTGCGGAGTCGGGGTGTTCGGGCTTTGCTGCCGGGCGCGGGAACTTCTCGGAATCGAATCCGGCGTCAGGTCGATAGAGTTCGCAAGGCGCAACGCGAAAAGTCTCGGAGCCGATGCCAGGTTCGTCGCGGGGCGCGTGGTCGCGAATCTCGCCCGGCTCGAAGGCGCGGACGATCTCGCCGTCATCGTCGATCCGCCGCGCGGCGGAATGGAACCCGGCGTGGCGCGGCGCCTCGGCGAAAGCGGCGCGGCGGCGATTTTCTACGTCAGCTGCGATCCGGCGACCATGACGCGCGATCTGAAGGAACTCTACCGCAATTACGAGATAAAGTCGGTGAGATGGTTCAACATGTTTCCGCGCACGGCGAGATTCGAGACGTTCGTCGCGCTCCGGCGGCGCGGTCTGGAGGGAGGTGCGGAGAAGTGAAATTCGCAATCCATACCTACGGCTGTCAGATGAACGTCCGCGACAGCGAGGCGGTGGAGGCGCTGATGGTCGCGGCGGGGCACGAGCCGGCCGCGAACGAAGGCGAAGCCGAACTGGTGATAATCAACAGTTGCACCGTCCGTCAGAAAGCCGAGGAGAAAGCGCTCGGCAAGGCCGGAAACATGATAGCCGCGGGGAAAACCGTCGGGCTTATGGGATGCGCCGTGAAACGGATGGGCGAAGATGTTTTCAGGCGTCTGCCGAAGCTCGACTTCGCGGTCGCTCCGCGGATGTTCGGCGCCATTCCCCGGATCGTCGCTTCGCTGAAAGACGGCGGAGAGAGGCTTTTTCTCGGCGATGACAATACGCTCCCCGCAGGGATGGACGCGCATCCGACTGTGCGCCGCAGCGGGACCTTCGCCGAGGTGCAGAGCTATGTGACGGTGCTTCTCGGATGCGACAACCGCTGCAGCTACTGCATAGTTCCGGATGTGCGCGGACATGAATATTCGCGTCCCGCGAAGGAGATCGTCGCCGAGGTCAAGTGTCTTGCCCGGCGCGGCGTCAAGGAAGTCTGTCTGCTCGGACAGAGCGTTCTGCGCTACGGAATGAGGAACGACGCCTGGCCGGGGACGGATGTTTCCAGGGCGGAGGCGTTCACCAGGCTTCTGCGAGAGCTCAACGAAATCGACGGCCTTGAACGCATACGTTTCACGAGCGCGCATCCGGCCGGATGCACCGGGGAGCTGGCGGCGGTCTACCGCGACTGTCCGAAGGTCTGCCGCCATCTGCATCTGCCGGTGCAGTCGGGAAGCGACCGCGTGCTCAGGGAAATGGGGCGCGGATACACCCGCGAAGAATATCTTGCGGCGGTGCGGCGGCTGAGGGAGCTTGATGCGGAATTCGCGCTCACTACCGACGTCATCGTCGGGTATCCCGGCGAGAGCGACGAGGATTTCGAGGCGACGCGCTCGCTCATGGACGAGGCGGGCTTCGACAACGCCTTCATTTTCAAGTATTCTCCGCGCCCCGGAACGCGCTCGGCCGCGCTCGAGGACGATGTTTCCAAGGCGGAGAAGGAGCGCCGCGATCAGGTGCTTCTGGCGGATCAGGAGCGCCGCGGTCTCGAGCGCAATTCCCGTCTCGTGGGCACCGTGCGCGAAGTGATGCTTGAGGGACCTTCCAAACGCAATCCGGAGCGCTGGTCCGGGCGTGACGGCGGCAACCGCATCGTGGTCTGGGACAGCGCGGGCGACGAGCGCATCGGAGATCTGCGCCGGGTTAGGATAACCGAAGCTCACGCGCAGACGCTGATCGGCACGCTGGAGCCGTCGCCGCGCCTCCGCCCCACCTGCACCTCACCCTTGACAAAGTAATCGGTTACTCGAATGAGTAACTGTTGTACAGTGATAGCGAAGCGATTTTGTCTGACGTTTTGGTGCGCTATATGACTTGCAAAACGCGTCGGATTTCGCGTCAACCGTACTCTGCTTTTGATATGGGCGATTTTCGCGTCCTTGCGACCTCTTGACGTACACGAGTACGTCGGCGGGTCGCAGTCCTGCGCAAATCGCCGCATCTAAAAAGCATGCGTTCGGCTGACGGCCGCGAAATCCGCCGCCCTTGTCAC
>JAFVZE010000221.1 GCA_017508315.1 Kiritimatiellia bacterium
CAGTTCGGAACAAATTGAGAAAGTTGGTTTGACCTACTTTTTCAATATTGGCGATTTCGGGCAGACGATGATCTCTTAGTGCGATAGATACCGCTCCGGGTCGGATTGCGCTCGCTCTGATGTTTTCGATGGTCCCGCGGACACGACATACCAAAGGTGAACAAGATACGCCGCTTTTGCTTCCGCCGAGGCCTAACCGAGGTAAAGCGAATCTCGCCAGTCGTATCCGCACCATCGAAAAGTCGCCGCCCCCGCCCCTTCGCTCCGCGCCGCAACTGCCGCGAAGCGTGACTGAAGCCCCAAAATCACTAAAAACACTAAGGTTTTCGGGGTCTTGTCCCCAAAATTTCCATATCTCCTTCCTGCACTGACATCCCATGGACGGGACAGAATAGAATCTTTCTTAGATTGGGTTTAATGGTATCATAACCGCAGCATCGCCGTCAATTGAAAACCTGCCTGGAATATCCTCCTCAGCGCGAAGCGGCGTCGACGGCGGAAAGGACTTCCGCCACCGTCGCGGAAAGACTATCGTCGTCCTGCGTCTGGGAATGCCTGTAGTCTATCCCGGAGAGCGCCTTCTCGAGCTTTTCGCCGGCACGCCCTTCTTCGCGCAGAATGCGGATCTTCTCGCTCTCCTCTATGCCGTCGCGCAGCATCTCCCAGCGCGACGAGGAACGCGCACCCGGATACACAAGGAACGTATCGCCGGGACGCCAGTATCCGAAGGTCGAGTCGACGAACGGATCGCGCGGCCAGTTGACGTACGCCCAGCGCAGGAATCCGTCCATGCGCTTGGCGGCGGCGAAAAGGCCTACCCAGACCGATTCCGAAAGCGGGCTGTCGACGAACGTGTTCGGACGCATCGGGCCGCAGCAGACGTAGAAGGTCGTCGTGAAGCGGCCGGACGGACGCGTGGCGTGAACTTCGTCAAGGTATTCCTGCGAAACGTGCCCGAGGCTCTGGCAGTAGTTGTCGATGGTAATACCCTTGAACTCGCTCGGCTTCTTGTTGCCGGCCATTTCAAGTTTCAGCCCCTTGCCGCACTTCTCGATAAGCTTGGCGGTGGCGTAGAGCTCTTCGCGGCTGCGCTCGTCAAGCGCGATGTATACGCGGCCGAGACGACTCTGCGCCTTGACGTGGTCACGGAACTCGGTGAGGAACGGCCCCCAGAAAGCTTCATGTTCGGGAGTGCCGGGAACGAGCTTGGCTTTTTTGATATCGCCGCTTTCCTCTTCCTCCCAGTATACGACATGCCCCCAGGTCGCCATCGTGTAGCAGTGGATCTGCGGACCTAAGCCGCACTTCTCGCAGAAATCGACGTATTCATCCCAGAGCGTGAAATCGCGGCGGAAAGTGCCGTCGGCGCGTTTAATGTGGCGCACCATCGAATGATAGGCGTCGAAGTTCTGATGATTCCACGGCAGATCGGTGATCGTGGTCGTGATCGCCTTCTGCCCGGCCTGGGCAAGTTCCTCCCAGAGCGGCTTCATGAGCGCGTAATGTTCCTTTGAGAACGGCTTGACGCCGTGGTAGCGCGCAACCGCCCACGGATGCTGCCAGAGATCAAG
>JAFVZE010000222.1 GCA_017508315.1 Kiritimatiellia bacterium
CAGCCGGAACCGGGCTTCCGCGACGATGTGGTTTCGTTCATACTTCCTGACGTTACCGAAGAACTTGATGTGCGCGGTCGCATGGAGGCGGAACTTTCCGTTTCAAGCGACCGTGAAGACACCTGCTTTTACATCCGGACAAGCGTTGATAAAGGCGACGGCAGATGGCTTGTGCTTAGAGACGACATAACCTCGCTCGCCCTGAAGTCACCCTACACGCCCGGCACCCGCCGAACTCTCCGTTTCCGCTTCGCCGACCACGCTTTCCGGCTCTCGCCGGGGGACAGACTGCGCGTAGACGTCTCAAGCGCCAATTCGCAATTCGCGCCCCATCCGAACGTCGCCGGCGACGCCTTCGCCGTCACGACGCCTCAAACCGCCCGCAACCGGATCTTCGCCGGTTCTTCGCGACTCATCCTCCACGTTCTCGAACCGCAAAAACCGTAACCGTATAACACTTAAATCCCGCCGCATTTCAGATCCTTGAGCGGTTGGGAGGAGATATTTATGACCAGAAAGTTTATCGCCGCCGCATGCCTTTTTTCGGTTCTTGCGACAGGATGTTCGCCGCAAAGCGAAAGTCACGATCCGGAAACGTACAATCTCGCCGCAGTTTTACGCGATATGCGAAAAGACGTCGCCGCCCTTGACATGAAAGTGGGCTACCCGGGCAAACATCTCGAAGTTCCGGAATCGTTCAAGGCGACGCGGCTGCAGAAATTCAAAACGGCCGAAATCCCCCTCAAGTATGAAAATGCCGTTTACGATGCCGGACAGGAAACCATCGGCTACATCGAAGCGGAGTCAGCGACGAAACCGTTGCTGTTCCTCGGCGAAAGCCTCGCCGAAGCGATGAACGAAGACCCGAAACATTTCGAGCAGACAAATCTTCTCGTGGAGGTGCGCTCAGGTCTGTGGAAAACTCCGCTCCCGCTCGCCCTTCGCTATTTCAGATTTAAAGGCGCGCAACCGGACAAGGTGCGTTTTATCGAGGAAATCGCCGACGTCGACGACAAAGTGCCTTTCTCCGGCACGGAGCGCGAAGTGAAAATGCGCAATGTGGCGCTGCGGACGCTCCGACTCTGCATGCGCGAATTTCTTCTCGACGGAATCAAACGCGACAGGCTGCCGTGGAGCGGCGACCTTACCGTATCGCTTCTCGCCAACGCCGCCTCGTTCAGAGACGCCGACATCGTAAAACGCAGCCTTCTCGTTCTCGACGCGGCAGGCTGGCGCGCGGGCGACATAAACGGAATCATCGACTACTCTCTGTGGCTCATCATCTCGCACGAACTTTTCCAGGAACATTTCGGCGATATGGAATTTCTCAGAAAAAACTACCGCCGCGTCGCGGAGCGCCTCGAAAGCTTCACCATGCGCGCCGACAAAAACGGGCTTCTCACGCTAAAATCCATCAAGATGAACTTAAGCGGCAAGGAACTTTTCGTCAACTGGAACCAGGACGCAATACTCTTCATCGACTGGACGAAGGACTCCGGCTCCACGACGGCGCTCAACGCCGTTTACTACGGCGCGCTCGAAGCGGGTGCGAAACTTGCCGACAGGGTCGGCCGCGAATCCGACGCAAAGCGCTGGAGAAGCCGCGCCGAAAAGATAAAAACGCTCCTCAAAAAACAGGCATGGGACGCCGAACGGGGCCTTTTCAGGTTCGATGTGGAAGACCCCGCCCTCGGGCATTTCACGAGGCACGGCAACATCTACGCCGTCTGTCTGGGCGTGGCCGACTCAAAAGCGGAACTTGACTCCATCGGCAGGCACCTCGCCGACGACGAACTGCCTCTGGTGGGTACGCCGTACGTCAGTGCCTACGAAGTCATGGCTCTTGTCAAATGCGGCCGCAAGGACGATGCCAAAGCGCTCGTCGAAAAGGTCTGGGGCAGCATGCTCGACGCCGGAGCCACAAGCTTCTGGGAGGGATTCGATCCCGAAGAAAAAGGCGACGAGAGATGGTTTTTCTACGGCCGTCCGTTCGGCAAAAGCCTCTGCCACGCCTGGAGCGCCGC
>JAFVZE010000223.1 GCA_017508315.1 Kiritimatiellia bacterium
AACGGCGGCCAGGGCGAAATGACGGTGAAATCGGGCGGCGTGTACGGTTGCGTAAATGCGGACTACGCAATGATCGTCGCCAACGGAGCGGCGGGAACGCTCAACGTGCAGGGCGGCGACGTTTTCCTTGGCGGCCCGCTCCATTTGTCTCGCACTGCCCATGCGAGCGCGGTAAATGTCACCGACGGCGGCGTTCTTGCGTTCAGCCGGATCGAGTACGGCGAAAGCGCCGAAGGCGGAGCGGCCGCATTGACGATCGACGGCGGCACCGTCCGCGCAGGGGCGTCAAACGCCGCATTCATTCCCGGCTCTCAATATTTGACCGTCGCGGTCGGCGAAAACGGCGCGACGATCGACAACGCCGGATATGACATCACCATAGCAAGGCCGATCTCCGGGACGGGACCGCTTGCGCTGATTGGCTCCGGCACGACTACGCTCGATATTTCTTCAAGCGCCATTCCGGCGTTGTCGGCGACAACGCTTACGCTTCCTGAGGCGGGAACGGTTTCATTGACTTATAACGGCGGCGCATTCCCCGAAGGCATATACATGATTTGCAAGACGGACGGCGCGAGCGCGGCGGACGGAGAAAAGTTCTCCCCATCCACGGGCGCTCTCGCCTATACATGGTCCGTCGACAACGGCGTTCTGCTCCTCACCGTCGGCGAGCCTGCCGTCAATTGCACATGGACCGGCCTTGCAGGAGACGGACTTTTCTCCACTCCCGGCAACTGGCTTCTGGGCAAGAAGCCCGAAACAGGATCCGCCGAGCCTATCGTATTCGGAGGAGCCTCGTCTTCCATAACAAACGACATCGGAGAACTTTCACCGTCGAGCATTGTCTTTCAGGCCGGGATAAGCGCGTTGACGCTTTCCGGGCATGCGATAAGCGGCGTTCATGCGATATCCAACCTGTCGTATTCCGCTTCGGTGACGTTCCTTTCGCCCGTCTCTTTCGCGGAAGGGGAACCCATCGAGGTCTACCATACGGCTACATACGCAGATACGCTGACCTATTCCAACGCGGACGGAATGATTTTCTTCAAAGGCGGAGTGACGGGGTATGAAGTCCGCCAGAATACGACTTCCGGCCGGTCGAACATCTATGCCGGCGAATACCACCGTACATCGACAGCGTCAGACTTCATGGCGACGAAAGGCGGTGCGTACCGCAATATCGTCTACAAGAATTCCTCGCTGACGGTCGACACCGCCGCCGATATCTGGGAACTCGGCGTCGAAGAGGGCGGAGCGTTCACGAGCCGCGTCATCACCGTGCGGCAGGACGGCGCGTACAACCGTCTCAGCTGGCGCAACGACGGCGAGATCGTAGCGACGGAGGAAATGATTCTGACCGCGACAGGAAACAATGCGGGATACCTGTCGTTGACAGCCGATGCAAGCAAGGGAAATGTTTTCAAAGCGCAGAAACTCGTCATGGCAGGCAGCGACTGGGTGCGCCTCTCGAACAAAAGCAGCGATGTAGGCACCACCACCGTATTTGTGGGAGAAGGCGGAATCGTGTTCAATGATTCGGGCAGCAGATTTTCGACCGGCAAACTGGGCAACCAGAGCGGCAAGACGACGATCCGCCCCTGGCGCGGCAATTTCGAGATCGGCGAGCGGAGCGGCACGGCCCATTCGATCGCAGTGAACAAGGCGACGGTTTTCAATACGGACAACGAGGCCGGCGAAGGGCAGAAGATTACGGTAAACGCCTCGTTGGACAATACGTACGCCGTTTCGATCGCCGGTTCCGGCATCGTGCGCTACAACCGCGCGAACGACAATTCCGGCGCATTGACGGTGGCCGGCTCCGCTACGCTCGAACTCGGCGCGGGGGCGAAGACCGGCAAGGGCGCCGTCACGGTGAACAAAGACGCTACGCTGTCCGTCCCAGAAGAGGGAACCGGCACTGTCGGCGGGAAGTCGACTTTTGAAAGCGGAGGCTGTCTTTCCTTTGTGCTGAATTCGAATGACGACAGGACCAAGCTTGAGCTCTCGGACACGTTCACGGCGCCGGCGTCTGGCACGATAAGCGTGAAAGTGTCGGCGGCGGCCGGATTTATGCCGCGTTCGCTCGAGCCTTATACGCTTTTGTCCGGCGGCAAGGTGACATGCGCTGCCTCAAAGTTCGCGTTTGTCGACGCGCCGTCATGGGCGGATCGCCTCGCTGTGGAAAACGGCAACCTGGTTCTTTATACGAAGCGGCCCGGGCTTTCGCTGATAGTAAGGTAGCAGTTAGCGGTTTGCAGTTAGCGGGTGGCGCCTGACGCGCCACGACAACTCGGATTGGCGGCTTTTAATACGTTGGCCGTACGGCGAGATTGTAATCGGCTGTGAAAAATGGTAGAATAGGGATGTTTTTGAAATTAAACCAGGGGTGACATGAAATGAATAAAATGACAAGACGAAGCTTTCTCGCATCCGTCGGAGCGGCGGGCGCGGCGGCCGTGCCGTTCGCGGGGTTCCCCGCCATTCTCAAGCTCCGCAAACCGAACGAGCTCCTTTCCCACGCCGC
>JAFVZE010000224.1 GCA_017508315.1 Kiritimatiellia bacterium
ACGATGCCGCCACCATCGGCACGCTAAAAAGCACGGTGATGGAAACGATACAGATTCTCATCTTGTCAACCTCCCTGATTTTGTGGATTCATTTGATTTTCGTTTTGATGGATTGCTGTCGGCTGATCAACCCAGCGGAAGTGTATGTAGCCGACGACCTCAAGCGTCATGCCAGTCCCATTTTATCGAGATCAATACCGTCGATATCGACGGGTTTCGCCGTCTTCCACGCACCGCGGGTGAAATCGGGAAATTCGACCGGACGGCTGCCGGATTTGACCGAGCGCTCCGTAAGATCAATGATCGACGACCACGACGCGAGATCGTAGACGTCGGAATCGAGCGGCAGACCGTTCTGGAGACAGTAGGCCAGCGAATGTCCATCATGTAATCCATACCGCCGTGACCGCCGACGCGTATGGCGATTTCGCCGGCCGACTTCCAGAGCGGATGCATATACTCTTTGCGGATCGCCTGCGCTTTCTCCTTGTCGAAATATCCGTGGGCGCCGCCGTCGCACGCTTCGCTTTCGAAGCATATACGGTAGCCCGAGCCGTCGATTCCGCGCATAATCCCCTTCGTTCCGACGAGCTGGTTGATGCGGTCGTACGGCCGAGGGGTGGCGACATTATGCTGCAAAGAGACAAGCCGGCCTTTCACAGTGCGTATGAGCGTAAAATTGACGTCGCCGCGGTTGAACTTTAGTCCGTCGAAGACCGACCCTTTATGCTTACGACGCGCCATGGCTTCGAAACTCGCGCTGCATGAATTCATCGACACGAGATAGTCGAACCGGTCGCCGCGGTTAATGCCGAGACACTTGCAGAGCGGACCCAAGCCGTGCGTCGGATAGAAATTGCCGTACTTGTCGATCGTATCTTTAAGCCGCCAGGATATCCCCGGCATTGAAAACTGCATCTTGCGCTGATCGTGGATGTACGCGCCGTCGCACTGGACTATTTCGCCCAGCAGGCCCTTGCGGACGATGTTGAGCGCCAGCATCTCGAATTCGCCGTAACAGCAGTTCTCCAGCATCATACAGTGGACACGGTTCTTCTCGCACGTCTCGACCGTCTGCCAGCACTCCTCGACGGTTCTTCCGCTCGGCACTTCCGTAAGGACGTGCATCTTGCCGTTCATCGCGTAAACGTTCAGTTCGGTATGGATGTCACGCGGCGTACAGTTGTAGAAAACGTCGGCGACAGCGTCGTCGACGAGCCGCTTGTACGCTTCGGCGCCGACATATTCCTTCGCCGGCGGCTTGCCTTTTTCCGCGAGAAGTTTCTGCGCCTTCGCGATTTTTTCGCCATCGAGATCGCAAAGCGCCGTTATCTCCAGTCCTGGAATCGTGACCAGCCGCTGAAGCGCCCAATAGCCGCGCCCTCCGAGCGCCACCATCGCCGTGCGGATACGCTTCATCGGTTTTACGGCGAATCCCGCCATCGAGCCGCCGCTGCAGAGCTTGTTGTCAGCGCTCAAACATCCGCCCGCCACCGCCGCCATACCGAGCCACGCCGTGCCGGAGAGAAAATCACGTCTTGTTTTTTCCATCTTCATTTTTCCTTGTTGACCACTTTTAAGACATCGGCCTTGAGCTTCATGAAATCCGCCCGGTTGCCGATTGCCGCCTTCAGATTGAATTTCTTCTCCAGCTCCGCTATTTCATCCGCGAAAAGCCCGCGCTCGCGGAGTATGCGCAGTTTCTCCGCCGCAGCTATGCCGTTGCGCAGTTCGAGGAAGCGGTACGAAGCCGCCCCTTTGGGATAGACGAGAAACACATCGCCCGCCCGCCAATCGCGGAACGATGCGTCGAGTAGCGGATCTTCTCCCCAACTGTTCCACGCCCAACGCAGAAAGCCGTCGAGCCGCACAATCCCCGGATAGACCCCGACCCAGAAATTTTCGTAGGGCTTTGAGGTAAGAAATGTATTAGGGAACTCCGGCCCGCAGCAGACGTAGTACGTCGTCAGGAAACCTTTGGAGCGGCGCTCATCGAGCTCTGCGAGAAATTCAGGCGTCAGATGCTCAATATACTGCGAATAATTATCAAGCTGAATTCCTTTGAATTTACTGGGATTGCAATTGCCCGCCATTGCAATCTTCATACCCGGCGACTTCTCTTGGATAAAATCGGCGATAATCTTCACGTCCTCGGGCTTGCGCTCGTCCATGGCGATATAAGTATCC
>JAFVZE010000002.1 GCA_017508315.1 Kiritimatiellia bacterium
AGTGTTCATTTTGATGGCGGAAAAGAAATCGATCTGCTACGTTCAAGGTTCCACGCACGGCTATGTGCCGCCGGAGCCTAAACAGACGCATGTCGACAGAAAAGGAGAAACGAAATGAAGAAATTGTTCGCGCTTACTGCGCTTGCATCGGCAATGTCGTCCGCGGCGATGGTGAAACCGCTTGATGAACCGTGGCTCAAGCCGGGTGAAAAACTGGTGTGCTTCGGCGATTCCATCACGGCGGGGAAGGGCTATTACATTAAGCATCTGCGCGCGGCGCTTGAGACGAACGGGATTACGGTGGTGAATGCCGGCCGTTCTGGCGACAAGACGCCGATGGCTCTTACACGGATCGGCGATGTCGCGGCGGAGAAGCCGGACGCCGTGGTGATCTTCTTCGGAGCGAACGATTCCCTCGTCGGCAAAGCGCGCTGGCGCGACGAGCCGACGGTGAGCCCGGAGGCGTACAGGGACAATCTCATCTGGATGGTTCACTATCTGAGGATGCGCGGCGTCAAGAAATTCTCGATCGTGGCTCCGCCGGGATGCTGCGAGGGAGATGCGATGCTGGAATACGGGATGAGCTGCCCGCCGTACGCGGAAATGGCCCGCGCCGCATCGGACAGAACAGACGCGGTGCCTGTTCCGCTCGACATGATTTTCGCGCGTGAGCACATAAAATGCCCCGAAGGTTCCGCAAAGCTGAACCTCACGCTCGACGGCATCCACTTGAGCGAGAAGGGGTCCGTGCTCGCGGCCGATGCCATGCTGAAGGCATGGAAGATGAAGTGATGGCGCATGCGAGGGAGGTGAAAATTCTATGTTGTCGATTTTGCTTGCTTCCGCAGTCGTGTTCACGCCGGAAAATTCGGAGGTCGTCATCGCATCCGACGCTCCGAAGACGGTCTTGTTCGCGGCGGAAGAGGCGACGAATTTCCTTTCGCGCGTGTTCGGCGCTCCGGTGCCGATCGTGACGTCGCCGTCGGCCGGCAAGGCTTCTCTCGTTCTCGGCGACAATGTCCATTCGCGCGCGGCCGGCATCGATGTCGCGAAACTGCCGCGCGACGGATTTGTGCTGCGCACGCACGGCGATCGCGTCTACGCCGCCGGGCGTGATTCCGAGACCGCCGATCCCCGGCGCTGCATCCGTAACGGATCGCTCGGCGGCGGCATCCGCTTCGAGCGGGCGACGCTTTTCGCCGTCTATGAATTTCTCGAGCGCTTCGCCGGATGCCGTTTCTTCTTTCCCGGCGATTGCGGCGAAGTGACGCCGCGTCAGGTCTCGTTCACGGTGAGCGACACCGATCTGACGCGAGCGCCTTATTTCACCTCGCGCGACCCCTACATGGGCGGGGACGGAGTCTGGTACGACGACGGCCCTCCGGGAAGTGAAAGCCCGCAATCCGGCAAGGTTCTGCACTGGCTGCGTCTGAGGATGGATACCGAAACCGTTCCCTGCTGCCACGGTCAGCAGTGGAACATGATCCGCGAACGGTTCGCCGCGACGCATCCGCAATACTTCCAGATGCGCAGGGACGGGTCGCGCTGCACCGGAACGCCAAAACCGGGGCAGAAGGCGCACGATTTCAACCAGCTCTGCCAGTCGTCGGACGTGTGGGATGTTTTCTACGAGGACGCCAAGGCGTACCTGACCGGCAAAAGCGCCGAATCGCGCGGCATTCCTTCGCGCTACAACGCTTTGAAGTCCGCATGGAATCAGAACTTCACGAACGGAAAGTACGTCGATGTGATGCCGCAGGACGCGTTCCATGAATGTTTCTGCAGTTCCTGTCAGAAGGCGTATGACAAGTCGAGCCCGCATTATGCGACGGATCTTGTCTGGGGACAGACCGCGAAGCTGGCGCGGCGCCTGAAAGAAGACGGAATAAACGCCGTCGTTTCGCAGATGTCGTACCTTCCTTACGGTTCCGTGCCGTCGTTCGCGCTCCCCGACAACATTCTCGTCACCGTCGCGCAACCCGGTCCGTGGAGCGTTCGCAACCGTGCGAAGTTCGACGGACAGATTGCGCTTTTCAAGGCCTGGTACGAAAAAACGAATCGCCGCATCCGCACGTGGACATACGCGCACAAATACGGCCGCACGCGCATTCCCGGCGTTCCGGTTCCCGCGCCGCGCGCCTACGGCAGATTCTGGAAGGCAGCCGCGCCGTACGTCTGCGGCGGCTTTCTCGAAACGGAGGCCGACAGGTCGATTCAGCAGTATTTCAACTATTACGTATTCTCGAAGATCGCGTGGAATCCCGATCTCGATGTCGAGGCGCTGATCGCCGACCATCACGGAAAAATGTTCGGTGCGGGCGCACAGGCGATGGCGGAGTTCTATACGATACTGGAAGACAAATGGATCGGCGAGATCGCCGGCAACATCAAGGAGACGTCGCTCGGTCCAGTCGCCGTCGTGCCCAGCGAGTATGATATCTGGACAAAGGTTTATTCGCCGGCGGTAATCAGGAGGCTCGGTGCGCTCTGCGACCGCGCCGCAGCCGCGGTCAAAGACGGCTCGCCGGAAGCGAAGCGCATCGCGTTCATTCGGCAGCAGTATCTTGATCCGCTTAAGGAAACGGCCTCGGCCTACATGGAATCGATCTCCGTCGAGCGCGGTCTTAAGGATCGTGCGCGGAGGCCCGATCGTTCGATTCTTGTAAACGGAGGTTTTGAGGGGCTTGCGGGATGGGA
>JAFVZE010000225.1 GCA_017508315.1 Kiritimatiellia bacterium
CGTTCTCGGGCGCATCGCGTTCGACAAGCTGTACGTCGAGCGCCATATCCGCAAGCCCGTGGTCGGAGTTTATACCTCCGCCTATCGCCGCGAAGCGACGGACGGCAAAGTGTCGTTCGCCGCCGCGCTTACGCCGGAGGCTTTTCCGCAGGACAAGAAAGTGGAAGTTAAATTCGCCGTCAAGCGTCCCGACGGCAGCACCTTCGCGCTTGAAACGTCCCGCCCCGCCGCTGACGAGGCGCGAGTGACCGTCGATGTCGGGAGCTTCGGTCTTGGAACCAATCGGGTCGTCTGCGTGGTCTATGCCGAGGATAAACTTGTCGGCAAAGCGGAAACCTCTTTCGTGCGCATGGCCGCGCCGACGCCGCGCAAGGTCTCGATCGACCGCTACGGCCGCACGCTTGTCGGCGGTAGGCTTTTCTTCCCGCTCGGAATGTATACCAGTCGAATGACGGCGGAGACGGTCGCGATGTACAAGGAGAGCGATTTCAACTGCCTTATGCAGTACGGCAGCCCCACCGGCGAGCAGATGGATCTTTTCCGCAAGAATGATCTTAAGGTGATCTACGACATCGCAAGCCAATATCAGGCGGCGGACAAAGGCACCAACCATGTGCGTAACGCCATCCGCAAGTTCGGCAATCATCCGTCGGTTCTGGCATGGTACATCTACGATGAAAAGCCCACGTCGATGATGCCGCTTCTTGAAGCGCGGCAGCGTCTCGTGGAAGAGATAGACCCTGATCATCCGACGTGGTGCGCCCAGGACATCTTCTCCGAGACGCGTCATTATCTCGGAGCGTGCGACGTTTTCGGCGGCGATCCCTATCCGGTGTCGACGCGCCCGGTGTCGGCGGCGACGGACGCCATGCGCATAGAGCAGAAGGGGCTTATGGGGATGCGCCCGATCTGGCAGGTCGTGCAGGCATTCGGCTGGAACTGGATCAGCGAAACCCAGGCGAAACGCCAGCGCCGTCCGAGCGAGCCGGAAATGCGCAACATGGCCTGGCAGGCGATAGCCGGCGGAGCGCGCGGACTTATCTTCTACAGCTTCGGTTATCTCTGCCGCGAGATGGAGCGCCGCGAACCGGTCGAGGTTCTGTGGCCGGAATTGAAGCGCATCGCCGCCGAGATAAAAAAGCATGAGCGCGTGCTTCTCTTCGCCGAATCGCAAGCCATCCCCGACGACAAGCTTCCCAAGGGTGTGGTCGGGCGCATTTTCCGCGAGATGGGCGAGGAATGGAAACTTCTCGTCAACACATCGTCGACCGAAGCCGTAGAGTCGCTGGGACTTGCGCCGCTCGGAATGAGTTTTACAAAGGCCGAACAGGAAAATTGAGAGTCCGTTTCTCGATGAAACTCAGGGACGTACCCCAAAACACAGGGGAAAAGGAATGTATGATATATGAAAACGTTTGCAGTATTGACGTTTCTGCTTTTGTCGGCCCGGCTCGCCGCAGTTGAATTCGATTCTCCCGCGCGGATCGACGGACGCACGGATAAAGATCCTCTCAGCTATGAGGTAGGAGAGAAGATCGTCTTTACGCTCCGTTTGGCGGATTTGGGCCGC
>JAFVZE010000226.1 GCA_017508315.1 Kiritimatiellia bacterium
ATCGTTTCTTGTGTTCTTGTGCAATCGCATCACAGAGCGCATTTACAGAACCTTTTTCAAGATAATGCCATACCGACCATGAGTTCATGAAAATTCCTATTGGAGCAAGCGGCAACCAAACAACGCACCTCGCTTCTTCTGTCTTTGCAGTTGAATATATCGGTTTGCCCTGAAGCGAAAGAACCGCAGAACCGTCAAAAGTTATGACTTCCCATACCGGAAACAGTAGCAAAGTGTAGCCAGCTACTATTCCCGCCGTCATTATACCATTTTAGACCTCTTGAATCAATCATGACCTCTTGACCAACTAATTTTTGTCTGGTTTTGTTTTGGGAACCGCCGAAAGCGCCGATCCGGGGACAATAACGGCCTTCTGCTCGTATCAGCAATGTTTAAGGCAATCGGCAGCCGATTATTCTTGTCAGAAAATGAAACCCATCTTCCCTATCCTATCGTAAGCGGCAAAGAAAGTCCGCATAAAACCCGACAAAGAAAGTGAAGGTGCGCCATGAACAAACTCCTGAAAACCCTTATGATTGCAGCGGCAGCCTGCATCACGCTCTGCGGCACAACGTTCGCCGCCCCTCACGGCGGACATGGACGCGGCCCCAAACCTGCACCACGGCATCATGTCGCCAAACATCGAACCCCGCCCAAACGACCGGTCGTGAAGCACCACAAACACCATAAGCCGCCGAAGATCGCCCACCGTTGCCGCCACCGGCATTTCCACCGCGGTTGCCTCTGGTGCATTCCTCCGCCGCCGTGCCCGAGAGTGATTATCAACCTGTAATTCTCAAGACCCGGGAAACTTCTCTCCCGGGTCTCTCATCTCTCGAACACAGAGACACTAAGCCGCCGTAAAGCCAACAAACCCTCTCCATCTTCGCGCTTAAAATTGAAGAAGAGGCCCCTTGACGCAGAGGCCTCTTCCGCAGCGATCTGCACTCGGCGTTATTTGGCGGCCGGACAGCGTTTTGCCTTGTCAAGGCACAGAGGCGTAACAACCGGGCGATCGCGCGAACTGCGACGAAGTCGATAGGACCGTGCAGGATGAATACGGCCTATTGTCTATGCGCGAAAGGTGTCGCGACGGCGAAACAACGGCTTGACCGAACTGTCGGGTTGGCGGACACCGTCCAAACCCAAAAACGGGGGCCTGCCGCCCCCGTTTTTGAGCACGCGGCTTACCGTTCCGAGTACGCCCCGAGGAACGTGAAGTGCTCGATCTCCGGATCTCCCGCGAAGCCGGCGAGAAGCTTGACCACCCGCGGATCGTGCGGCGTCGCTTCGAAATCAAAGATGAAGCGGAACTCGAAATCGCTGCCGGGAACCGGACGCGACTCGAGCTTGGTGAGATTGACCCCGCCGGAAGAGAACTTGACCAGCACGTCCGAAAGAGCGCCCGCGCGGTGCGACAGGCTCATCATCACCGAGAACTTGTTCGAATCGGCGTAGATCTCGTCCTTCTTGGAAATGCAGATGAACCGGGTGAAGTTCGATTCCACGTCGGCGATTTTCTCGCGGATCACCTCAAGACCGTAAAGTTCGGCGCACTCGCGCGAAGCTATGACCGCGACATCGCCGCGCTGCGAGGCCGCGAGAGCCGCCGCAGCCGCCGCGGTGTTGGTCGAGGGGACCGCGCGGATCTCCGGATGCTCCCTGAGAAAAGCGGAACACTGCGAAAGCGCATGCGGGTGGCTGTGGATCTCCCTGACGTCGGAGAGTTTCACCCCGGACTTGGCCAGAAGCACGTGGTTGATGCGGTGACGGTGCGCCCGCACGATTTTGAACCGGTGGCGATCCATGAGATCATAGACCGCGGCGACCGAACCGACGGCGGAATTCTCGATCGGCAGCACGCCGTAGTCGCACATCCCCTTTTCGACGGCGTTGAACACGTCCTCGAAACTTTTGAAATAGAAGATGGTCGGAAATTTGACGATAGCGCTCACCGCCTGCTGGGAATACGAACCCTCCACCCCGGGGCAGGCCACGGAGGCGGAAGACGGGAAGGACACGGGGCTTTCCGCCAGCGCACGCTCCAGCGAAAGCGTGAAGTCGCTCGTCTTGGCGAGTTCGGCGCGCTGGCGGCCGCGCGAAATCGAAAAGAGCGTGGTGAAGAGAAGCCGCGCCTCGTTTTCAAGTTCGCTCCCGACCGCGCCGGCCACCTTCACGAGAATGTCGCGCTCGCGCTTCGGATCGTATACCGGCATCCCGCTCTCGCGCTTCGCCGCCGCCACTTCGGACGACGCTTTCATGCGTCTGACGAAGAGCTTCACCAGCTCATCGTCGATGTCGTTGATTTCACTGCGGATTTCTTCAAGATTTTTCATGCTCTCTATCTCCTTCCGGTTCTTTCGTACGATCATGCGCGTTTCCACGCGTGCGGCCTTATCGCGCCAACCTTCCCCATCATCGAGTCGAACATCGCCGGGGTGAGGCTCTGCGCACCGTCGCAGAGCGCGCGCTGGGGATCGTTGTGGACTTCGATTATGAGAGCGTCGGCGCCCATCGCCGTAGCGCCCATCGCGCAAGGCTCGACGAGATGCGCGTAGCCGGTGGCGTGACTCGGATCGATGACGACCGGCAGATGCGAAAGACGCTTGAGAACCGGTATGACCGTAAGATCGATCGTGTTGCGCATCGCCGTCTCGAACGTGCGGATGCCGCGCTCGCAGAGCATGACGTTGGGATTGCCGCTGGCCATGATGTATTCGGCGCTCATGAGCAGTTCCTGCAGCGTGGCGCTCATGCCGCGCTTGAGCAGGATCGGCTTCTTCGTCTGCGCACCGACCTCCTTGAGCAGATCGAAGTTCTGCATATTGCGCGCGCCGATCTGGATGACGTCGACATCGTTGAAGAGCGGCAGATGCTCGAAACCCATAAGTTCGGTGCAGATCGGAAGCGAGGTCTCCTTTTTGGCTTCAAGGAGAATCTCGAGACCGCGCTGCCCCAGACCCTGGAACGCATACGGGGAAGTGCGCGGCTTGAACGCGCCGCCGCGGAGCATCGTCGCGCCCGAGGCCTTCACGCTTTTGGCGATGCCGATGAGCTGCTCCTCCGACTCGACGCTGCAGGGACCGGCGATCACCTGGAAATTGCCGCCGCCGATCTTCACGCCCGAGCAGTCGATCACCGAATCCTCCGGATGGAATTTGCGGTTGGCGGCCTTGTATGGCTCCTGGATGCGCTGGACGCTTTCCACCACGCTGAGCGCCTGCACAAGCCCGATGTCCATCTTGGCGACGTCGCCGATGCAGCCGATGAGCGTTTCGCGCTCGCCCGTGGAGACGTTCGGGGTGATGTGACGTTCGCGCAACCATCCGAGCAGTCCCTCGACCTGTTTCTGGTCTGCGTCTTTTTTGAGGATTATGATCATTTCTCTTTTTCCTTGTTGTCGATTGTTTGAATTGGTCTGTAAAATCAAAAACGGCCTCGCTTTTTAGGAGCGGGGCCGTCTGAACTTTCCGGTTTTGCCGTTTCAGTATGCGAAACCCCGCTCCGGCATAAAGCCGAAGTAGAAGCGGTAGCTAAAGTAGAACTTGGTCTGCATATTTCGCGGGGAAGTATAGCACTTAACCCGACACCGTGTCAAGCGCACCTCGGGACGGAAATCGGAGCGCGGAGGAATTTCTACGCGTCGAAGAAGGTTTTGCCTCCGCATCTGATTCTTCTGGCCTTGGGATATTCGAACCTCCATTCCCGGGAAAGGAAATCCTTCGCTTCAAGTTTGGCGACCGCCAGATCGTGCAGGCGGAAGTTGCCGCAGTTCACCGCCGTGGCGCCCGGCACCTCGCCGCGGTAGTTGGCCATGTGCCTGAATGCGCCGCGGATGAGTTTTTCGATGTCTCGCGGCATTGTCTCCTCTTCGGTGGCGGTGATGAAATAGCATCCGGTAAGACACCCCATCGGCCCCCAGTAGACGACCTTGTCGGCGAAAAACGAATTGCGCAGATAGGTTGCGACGACATGCTCGATCGTGTGCATCGCGTTCGGATGCACGGCCGCCTCCGCATTGGGCCGTTTCATGCGGATGTCGAAGGTGGTCACCCAGCGCCCTCCCACCCGGTCGCGGCGGCTTACGTAAATTCCCGGCAGAATCCTCGTGTGATCTACCTGGAACGATGCTATCAGTTTCGGCATTGCTTTTCTTTCATCTTCATGTTTCGTTTCTCAATCGAATCTGAACGTCTGCCCGGGAACCGGCGCGACTGCGTCGGCGATGCCGCGCTCTTTGAGCAGTTCGACCATCGCCGCGACCTTCTCGCTCTCGCCGTGAACCGCAAAGGCATGGCGGACATTGTCTTTGATTTCGTCGAGCCAGCCGATTATCCCGGCGCGGTCGGCATGCGCCGAAAGCGCGTTTATGACTTCAACCCGGGCCCTGAGCTCCACTTCCTCGCCCAGCATCCTCAGCGGCGTGCGCCGTTCGACCACGCGGCGGCCGAGCGTGTTCTCGGCCTGATAGCCGACGATCAGCACGGCGTTGTCGGGGTTCTGCACGCAGTTCTTGAGATGGTGGACGACCCTGCCGCCCTCGCACATCCCGCTCGCCGCGATGATGACCATCGGCCCGGGCGCGTCGTTGAGCGCCATCGACTCCTCAGGGGTGCCGACGTAAACCATACCGGGATAGCTGAGCGGATCTTTGCCGGCGGCAAGCATGGCGCGCGCCTCCTCGTTGTACACCTCGCGGTGGTCGGCGTATATCCTCGTCGCTTTGCGGGAAAGCGGCGAATCGATGTACACCTTCATCTCCCGAGGCACCCGTCCGCGTTCGGCGAGGCGGTTGAGGTAATAGATGATCTGCTGAGTGCGGCCGACCGAGAACGCCGGAATGAGCAATTTGGAATTGCGGCGGTCCACGTATTTGAGAAGTTCCTCGATTCTGGTCTCTACATCGTCGGCCGGCGGATGCAGCCTGTCGGCGTAGGTGGATTCGATCAGCAGAATGTCCGCGCCGGATGGATATTCGAAGCGGCGCAGTATCGGCTGATTGGGCTGGCCGAGGTCGCCCGAGAACAGAAGCCGGTGGCTGCGCCCGTGATCGGGCCTTACGTCGAGCTGCACCAGCGCGGATCCGAGAATGTGTCCGGCGTTGAAAAACTCCAGCGTGATTCCGCGCGCGATCTCGCGCGGCTCGTGGAGATGCACCGGAGTGAAGAGCTGCATCAGCGCATCCACATCCTTTTCATCGTAGAGCGGCTCGAACAGACGCTTGCCTTCGCGCCGGCGGCGCTTGTTGACATACTCAAGATCGCGCTTCTGGAGAAAGCAGGAATCCCGCAGCATGACGTCGCAGAGTTCGCTCGTCGCCTGCCGCGCGAAAACCCGACCGCGGAACCCCTGGCGCACGAGCTGCGGCAGATTCCCAGAATGGTCGATGTGGGCGTGGGAAAGGATGACGTAATCGATGGTCTTTGCGTCGAACGGAAGATTGCGGTTCTTTTCGAACGCTTCCTTGCGGTGGCCCTGATAGAGTCCGCAGTCGAGCAGAATCCGCTTTCCGTTCGCCTCGACGAGATGCATCGAGCCCGTCGTCGTCTGCGCGGCTCCGTAAAACGTTATTTTCATGCTTCCCCCTTTCTGTCGGCCAAGCGACTCGCCGGACACGATTATAGCAAAACCTGACGCCATGCGTACAGATATTCCCGTCCTGCCTATCAGACCACACAAGCCCCGCGCTTTCGGCGCGAGGCTTGCTGTATCACTTAAGTATGGGATCGGGAGATTACTTTCCGGTCTTGGCTTCAACGTGTGCGCCGCTCGTGCTTACGCCCGCTCCGGCGCTGGTCCCGCCGACATTGGCTTTTACGCCGACGCCGCACTGCGACTTGCAGCATTTTTCGGGAGCTTTCTGTTTGCATGACCCGCAACCGAGCCAGCAGCATCCTGTCATGGTAATCGCGACGGCAACAGCCGTCACAACCGCGATCGGGTTCACCTTCATGGCTTACCTCACTTTCTTTGATGCGTCTTGCCGGAAACCGTTTCCGGTTCGACGCTGAAAATACTACTCCTTTTTCCGTTCACCGTCAATAGGGGAAATTCAGAT
>JAFVZE010000227.1 GCA_017508315.1 Kiritimatiellia bacterium
CGATCATGGAAGCGCGCGGCGTATAGGCGTCGCCGTCTTTGTTCCGCTTTTTGAATTGATCCGAGGTGAGACTTCGATCCGGTGACGATTCGGCGCCGGTACTCGCTGAATCCGCGTTGAGCACAACGCGGATTTTTTTTTGGGAAAATTACGTCGAATCGGGTCATGTCGCCGAGATGGAACCACCGCCGTTTTCTGAACCGGGTCACCGGTAGGATGGGTGAATTTTTGATATAATCTGCGGTATGGAAAGGGTTGCGGCAGATATTTATCCGTTCGCGGAATTGCGAAAAGAGGGCTTTGCCCGCGTCGACAAGACGGAGGAGCTCTATGCTGTTGCGTCAGGAGAATCTGGCAGGCAGTTCTTTATGGCGAGGCCGAGGAGGTTCGGCAGGTCGCTTGCCGTTTCCACGAATCCGTTGAAGAGATTCATGGTGCTCTTTTTACCGTTGGTCGCGGCGGGCGTGGCTTGGTCGCAGCAGCTGCGCTTTTCCGTAAGCGCCGACCGCAGCGATTGCATGTACGAATGCGGCGACAAGGCGGTCTACACGGTCGCGGTTACGGATGACGGCGGCGCTCCCGCCAAAAGCGGCATCGTTGAGGCGATGCTCGACAACTTCGGCGATCGGCGTATATCCGCGGCGAAGTTCGATCTGGGCGTGACTAACGTTTTTTCGGTTTCCGGCACCTTGCACGAGCCTGGATTTCTGCGTCTCGTCCTGAAGTCTCCGGGGCGAAAAAGCGTGGTTTGGTCGGTTGGATTCGAACCTCGCAAAATCCGCAAGGGCAGCCCTAAACCGGCGGATTTCGACGAATTTTGGGAGAACGCCAGAGCGAAGCTGGCACGCGAGGTTCCGCCGGACGTCAAATTGACGCGCGTGCCCGAACGTTCGACGGCGGAATATGATTTCCACCGGATTTCGCTCGCCACTTTCGGTCGCCGCGTTTACGGTTATATCAGCGTGCCGACCGACAAATCGCGAGCGCCGTATCCCGTACACTTCGAGGTCAACGCGGCGGGCTTCGGCTCCTGGACGAACGACATGGAAGGACGCGGCGACATGATTTGCGTGCGCTTCGGCGTTTATCCTTTCGACATGGACTGGAGATGGGAGAAACTCGGGCTGAAGGAGAAATACGATGCGATGAACGCCGGGATGAAGCGCCGCTATGAAGTGCCTGCCTACAGCCAGGCGGGAATTGCCGAAGGGCGCGAGCGGTACTTCTTTTATCCGGTTCTGCTCGGGATCGACCGCGCGGTCGATTGGGTGGCCGCCAGAGCGGACGTCGACCGTAAACGTTTCCTCTATCGTGGAACGTCGCAGGGAGGGGGATTCGGCATTTATCTGTGCGGCCTGAACAAGGCCTTCACGAGAGCGTTGTTCGTAGTGCCTGCGCTTACCGACACGATGGGGTATCTCGCCGGGCGCTGCAGCGGTTGGCCGAAGATTGTCGAGAACAATTCCTCCACGCCGGAAAGACGCGCCGCGGCGGAAAAATGGGCGCCTTATTTTGACGGCGCGAATTTCGCTTCCCGCATCGACTGTCCGCTGCGAGTGCTCGTGGGGTTCGCCGACGTCACCTGCCCGCCGTGCGCGGTCTATGCGGCGTTCAACGAAATGCCTTCGCGCGACAAGGATGCGATACACGGCATCGGGATGGGACACAGCGTCCGACGCGAACTGTATGCCCGGTGCAATGAGTGGCTGTTCGCC
>JAFVZE010000228.1 GCA_017508315.1 Kiritimatiellia bacterium
AGATCCTTTTCGAGCGTCATGTAGCCGCGCCGTCCGGCGAACGACCAGGGATAGCGCATGCCGGCGGGAATCGGCTCTTCGGTGAAGTTGCGGATCTGCAGTTTCGCCTCGAAAGTCTCGCCGACGGTCCAAGTGAACTTTTTGAAGCGCGCCAGAAACGGCACGGCGCGGAACACCGAAGAGAACGGCCCCACTTCGGAGAGTGCGGGCTTCGAATCGAAATTGGCATCGAGCCAACCGATGAGCGCCTCGCCCTGTCCGGTGTAGTCGCGCATGTCGAGGAGCTGCAGCCCCGCGCACGACGGAGTGCGCATATAGCTTTCGACCTCGTCTTTGTACATCAGCCGGTTGGTCTTGAGCGAAGCGACGTGCCAGCGGCGAACGAAGCGCAGAGTATCGTTCTTTTCGGCGAGCGAGCGCATCCACATCCAGTCGTACGGCTTGAGGAGCCCCGAGAACTTCGCCGCATCCTCCCAAAGCGGATAGATCGGCCACTGTCCGATTTCGTGGGCGATGACCGGAATCGGCGCTTTCGAATACGCCTCTTCGTAATCCCAGTCGGTGTGATCGCGCCTCCAGCAGCGGACCGCGCCGATACCGGGATAATCGTGGGTGGTCATGAAATCGTCGCTCGGACAGACGGTGCGGGCGGTGGAAACTATCGTCAGATAACGGTTGTCGTAGGCCTTGGCTTCCTTCATCCACGAATCGAGCAGCTTGAAATCGCATGAGCCGAGCTCATTGCCGAATCCGACCGACATGAGCGAAGGATGGTTGCCGTAGGCGTCCTGTATGCGCCTTAGCTCGTTGCGCACGAAATCGTCATGCGCCCTGTTCCCCTGACCGACGGAAAGGCAGCCCATCCAGCGGTCGGCCCAGTAGCCCACTTCCGCCATCATCAGAAAGCCCATCTCGTCCGCCGCCTCGAAAGCCGCCCGGGGAGGAGTCCACGTGTGGTAGCGCATCGAATTGCAGCCGTTGAGCTGCTGGACGCGGATCTGGCGGCGCCATTCGGCGGGCGTCATCGCCGGATAGCCGGTAAGCGGAAACTGGCAGTTGTCGACATTGCCGCGCATCCAGAAGGGCTTGCCGTTCAGATAAATGCGATTGCCGCGCCGCTCGAGAGTGCGGAAACCGAAGCGGATCGTGCGGATGAACCCTTCGCCGTCGGCAAGTTTGAGCCTGTAGAGGCGCGGGTGCCATTCGCTCCAGTAGACCGGCTCACCGCGGAATTTGACTTCGACGCGGTTTCCTTTGCGCTCCCAGCTTTCCATCTCCAGCCCTTCCAGCGCGACCTCGGCGAGCCTCGCTCCGGCGGGCAGATCGATTTCGACGCGGTTGTTCGCCGGATAGCGGGCGAACACCCTCGCCCCGCGCAGCGCGTTCGCCTCGCGCAGCTCGAACCTGCCGATGATGCCGTTCCATCGCGTCTGCGTGGTCGGTCCCCACGCGTGCGACCAGCCGGCGAAACCGTACTGGGCGGAGTTGTCGACGGCGATTTCGAAAAGGTGCTCGCCGGCGGCAAGCTCGCCCGGCGCGAACCTGTAGACGTGCGGGGTGCCGAGCGAATCGCACGAACCGATCGTGCGGCCGTCAACCCTGAGCGTCGACTTCCACATGACGCGCTCCAGAAAAAGCTCCAGCGGCTTCGAAGCGAGCGAAGCGGGCACCGTGACGCGCCGCGACCAGACGGCCTCGCCGATGTACTGGTGCCG
>JAFVZE010000028.1 GCA_017508315.1 Kiritimatiellia bacterium
AAAACGTTCAGCTCGAAAAACGGCTGACGGCTGAAGATCGTCTCCGGTCCGATTCGGTTGACGCCGAGTTCCTTGAAGAGTTTCACGTCGGCGGCGATCGCGTCGGGCGCGACCCAGGTGCCGCCGTTGAGATAATAGTCCCAGATCTCGATGTTCGGCGTGAGCTTGCGCCATTCGCGCAGAAGTCCGAGACTGCGCGAATTGAACGGATGCGTCAGGGGCAGCATATCGTCGCACTTGGAATACAGATCGCAGTACCAGATAAGCACGTTGGGCTCGATCGCGATGCCGCCCTTCGGCGGAACGTCGGTCGTCACGTAGGCGAACGTCCTGATGACGACTCCGGGATATTTCGCGGCGGCCTTCTTCGCGAGCCGGTTTACGAATTCAAGCTGAAGTCCGGCGTCTCCCCCGTCTTTGTGTCCGCCCTTGCGGTCGTATTTCGCCGCGACCTTGCGGCACTGCGGACAGAGGCAGAGGTAATCGCAGTTGTCCATCTGCGAAAAATCGTAGACCGTCGGCGCGTTTTCGCCGAATTCGGCACGGTCCTTTTCGATGAACGCGCACAGGTTCGACCAGACGATATCGAAGACCTCCGGATTCGTAAGACAGAGCTGACTGCCGCTGTTCGCCTTGAAATGCCGTTTTCCGTCCGGCCCCATCGAAAAATATTCGGGATGATCCTTGGCGTACTTCTCCGGCCGGCAGTAGGCGAAAAACGTGTGCGAAGGGTTGTAAGGACCTGGCAGTTTCGAAAAGGCGAATTTCCCTTCCAGCTCCGGCCACCACGTGCGGCACCTCAGGCGCCGGGTGAAATCGCCGCCGACCGTGGCGCAGGTCTTAGGATAACGGCGGCCCCACATGTTGTAGTTGCGCACGTACATTGCGTGCCTGGCGGTGAAATCGGCGATCGGTACCTTACGCTCGGGAGCCACGACATACGGATCGTCGCCGGAGACGAGGCAGAACCAGTAATCGGCATAGCGCTGCAGAAATTCCGCCACGCCGTACGTCGCGCCCATACCGGTATTGGCGAGAATGAACGCCTTGCCGGGTTTGGTGACGATACGGAATTCGCCGCGCATCAATTTCCCGGCGTCAAGCCCCGCCTCCAGCGCGGCATCGGTGTCGCCGACGAAAATGCGCACCCCGCCGCCGGAGTTTTCCTTCCCCTCCTTGACGCAGCGGATATTTCTGTCCGCGACCCGGGAAAGCGCCTTTGCAAGATCCGTCGCCGCGCTGTATCCCCAGATATGCGGCCTTGCGCCCTTCGCGTCCTTTTTATCCGTGAAATCGGCGTCAAAAACGATCTCGGTCACGTCTCCGAGCCTGAACGCTGCCGATTCGGCGAAAATTTCACCTGAAACCAACGCGCACGCAAACGCCGCCAGCGACAATTCTGCGATTTTCATTTTATATCGTCATCCCTTGGTTTATATCTCCATCTGGCTGCCGGCGGCGCCGGTCGAAACCTTGCGGAAGTCCATCTTGGCCGTGTCGATTCCCCAGATTCCGAGAGGCTTGGCGCTTTTCCATCCGCCGCGGGTGAAGTCGGGGATGTCCTGCGGACGCGAATTCGACCGGACGCTGCGCTCCGAAAGCTCGCATATCGAACACCAGGAAGCGAGATCGTAGACATCCATATCCAGCGGCAGAGCGTTCTGCAGACAATACGCCCACCGCAGATCCATGAGAAAATCCATGCCGCCGTGCCCGCCGACCGCCTTGGCGAGTTCGCCCGCCTGCTTCCACAGCGGATGACGGTATCTGATGCGCATCTCCTCGGCCTTTTTCGCGTCAAAGAACGAGTGCAGCGCGTCGTCGGGGTTTTCCCGCCAGCCGTAGCGGCAGTAGCAGCCGTCGGTGACAGGATTCATGGAGTCCGCGAAATAACATCCTTCAAGAATGCCCTTCGTGCCTGAAATGCGGTTTATCCGCGAATACGGACGCGGCGAGGCGACATCGTGCTGAATCATGATCGAGCGGCCCTTGGCGGTCTTGACGAGAGTGGTGTTCATATCGCCCATTTCGATCTTCTTGCGCGCCTGCCAGCTGCCGGCCGGGAATTTCCACCGCGCATAACCGCTGTGGTTGGCCTCGTCCGATTCGAGCGAGACGAGAAAATCCATTTTGTCGCCGCGGTTGATGTTCATGTACTGGCAGACGGGACCGAGACCGTGCGTCGGATACTGGTTGCCCTTGTGCGCCGCGTTCCATTTGAGGCGCCAGTAATCATGGTAGCCGCAACCGTGGCGCTTCTGCAGCATTTCCGGCATATAGTCCTCTATCGCGAGATTGTGGATGTATCCGCCCTCCCCGTGGACAAGTTCGCCGAGAATCCCCTGACGGCACAGATTGAGCGCGAACATCTCGGCTTCGCCGTAGCAGCAGTTCTCGAGCTGCATGCAGTGGAGAGACGTTTTCTCGCTCTTTTCGACGAGCGCCCAGCAGTCGTCGACCGTCAATGCCGCCGGGACTTCGATGAAAGCGTGCTTGCCGTTGTCCATCGCGTAAAGACCGTTGGGCACGTGCAGATGCCAGGGAGTCGTGATGTAGATGACATCGAGATCGTCCCGCTCGCACATCCGCTTCCAGCCGTCGGCGTCGCCGTCGCCGTAGACATTGGGCGGGAATGCGAGTTTCTCCTCCGCAAACGCCTTGCGCGCGAGGTCGATCCGCGCCCCGCGCACTTCAGCGACCGCCGCAAGCGTTACTCCGGGAATCTTCGGCAGCCGGAGCGCCGCGGCCATGCCGCGCGACCCGAGCCCGATAAGCCCCACCCTCACCTTCTTGAGCGGCGGCGCGGCGAATCCCTGCATCGTCGCTCCGGACGAACACAGCGAAAAACCTTCCGTCATGCAGCCGCCGGCAAGCGCGGCGGCGCCCATCCATGCCGTCCCTTTGAGAAACTCTCTTCTGTTCATTTTTCTTCAGTTCCGTACACTCGCCGTCCCGCAGACAGGACGGACACCTTTCATCTGTCGTGACCGCAATAATATCACATCATGAGGTTCTTCGTCAACCCTGAAGTTTGCGTTATTTGCAATAAATTACCCCCCCCCTGACCTTTTGACAACTTTATAGCCGCACTTCCGCCTATGTCACGGCTTGGCAACCTGCTCTTGCGCCTGCAATGACAGGCTCTACCCGCTCTCGCATTCTGCAGACCGCGAGAGCGGCAGCGTACGCTTTCGGCACTATTTTATTTGGTCAGTATTCTCTGCGTACTGACCTTGACCTTGAAGAACGCGGTGCCGGATGCGGGTTTTGGAACCGTCAGCGTCAATCCCTCCGCCGTCGCGCACCCGGCGGCATCCGCCAACGGCACCGTGTCGAGCGACGAAAGATCTGCGGAGACTGTCACGCCGTACCAGAAGCCGCTCTTGGCGTTCGGAAGCGATATCTCCACCGAATCGGCCGCCGGTTGCGAGAGCATCTGCCCGTTGAAATCCCTGAGAGTATCGGAAAACTCGAGTTCCTCCAGGTCGAGCGCCGCCGTAACCACAGCCTCACGATCGGCGTTGACCGTCGCCACTCCTTTGAAATAGCGCGCGTCCTGCGCCGGATCGTCCGGGAGAAACTTGACCTGGGAAGCGATGTTTTCCAGATCCTTCTGGGTCGGCATATTGCCGGTACGGCTGAAAGGCTGGATCGTAACCGTCGATCCTAAGCGAAAAAACGTCTGAACCGGCAGCGAGACGTAATAAACCGCATTGGTCGGAACGATCCGGTAGAGTGAAAGCCCCTGCCAATCATATCCGTCGATCTGCCAGCTGTCCGGAGCATACGCCCGGCAGGGCGATGAACATCCGT
Organism: Kiritimatiellia bacterium; assembly: GCA_017508315.1. Lineage (GTDB taxonomy): Bacteria > Verrucomicrobiota > Kiritimatiellia > RFP12 > UBA1067 > UBA1067. The sequence goes on from JAFVZE010000028.1 coordinate 3,814, forward strand.
AGAATGCATATTCGCCGACTTCCGGCTCTTCGCCGAAGAAGCGGACGGACGAAAGCGATGGACAATTGTAAAACGCGTACCGTCCGATCGTTTTCAGATTTTGCGGAAATTCCACCGAGCGCAGCGCGGCGCATCCCTCGAACGCCGAATGCCCGATGTTCGTCACATACGAGGAGATGACGACCTCCGTCACGTTTTCACAGTAGCGCAGCGCCTCTTTTCCGATCGACGTCACGACGCGACCGCCGAGAATCGCCGGAAAAACGACCTTCCCAGACTCGCCCGGATCGATTGCCGTATAGCCGAATCTGGTGGAGCCGACAACCGCTTCCTTGCCTTGGACATAGTAAGTCCATTGAATGCCGTTGTAATGTTCAGTATTTTCCTGCCCCGCCGCCGCCGCCGCGCGAACCATTATTCCCGACCAGGTTTCGCCGACGGCCGCCCAGCTCGCGCGCTCCTTTTGAACCGTCACCATCAACGGCGAACTGCAGCCGCTGAAGGCATCCTCCCCGCATATCGGCATCTCGCCGAGAAAAACAACCCGCATAAGGGAATCGTTTCCCATTATCCAGAAATCGCAAAGCTCTTCCACCGACTCGGGAAGCGTTATGACTGCCAGAAGACGACATTGATAAAAGGCATTCGGTGCGATCGTTGCCACGTCCTGCGGGACAATGACATTCTCGCAGGCCGCCGGGGCAAGGAGAAGCGTCCTGCCGTCCTTCGAGAGCAGCATTCCATCCTTCCCGCCGTAGAATGCATTTGCCGGGTCGACCGAAAACGATTTCATGGCAACGCTTCCCAAAAACGCCTTGCAGGAAATATTTGTCACCGCGGCCGGCAGGTGGGCACTCGGTATCGCCGAATACGAGAACGCCATGTCGCGTATCTCCTCCAAGCGCTCCGGAAGATCCACCTCCCGCAGTTCATAACAGTTGGCGAAAGCTTTCGTTTCTATCACCTTCAGATTTTTCGGCAGGTAGACCGATTTCAAATCTTCGCACTCTTCGAAAGCGCTCTCGCCGATCTCCGTGACGCCGTCCGGAAGCGTCAGCGTCTTCAAAGCGTAGCAGGACTTGAACGCTTCCGTTTTGATCGACCGCAATCCGGAAGGGAAAACCACTCCTTCGAGATAGACCCGGGACCGGAAAGCCCTCTTGCCGATCGTGCTGACGGTCTTGCCGTCTATCTTCTCCGGAATTACCAGAACGCCGGCGGTGTCGGCCTTGACCGCCCGTCCGCTTCCTGATTCGTCACCGAGCATGACCGTCTCGTCGGGCAGCACGGTGTACGTCCACTCGATCCCCTCGCCGTCGGTCCATGTGGCGGCCGGCGCGACAAACGTCGCCAGCGCGGCCAAAGCCGACGCGAGGGTTTTCGCAGGGGTTTCTTTTCTCATGATGGGGCCTCCTTTTCTTTTGTGTTCATTTGCGTGTGACATGAGGTCACGCGAAAAAGAGAAAGGCTGCCGCCGCACGTTCAGCGTGCAGCAGCAGCCTGCTTCTTCATGTGCGCGGCGATATTCCCTTCTCCGAAAGGAACGCGTCGCCGCGCCGAAGGATTCAAAGTCTAACGGAACCTTTTTGGCACTTCCTCCCTCTGCGGTTTTTCACCGCGCCGGTAATTTAGCAAATTTTCACCGCTCGGCGCAAGGGAAAATTTTCGGGCTACATTTTCAGATATCCGACGACCGGAACCTCCGATACCGGGGGCATTCCGGCTACACCGGCTCGAAAAGCGAAGCGGGAATGAAGCAGAACGCCAGCGCATGGTCGCGCATCATGCCGAGCGACACGGATATTCCGCGCCCCCTCAGATTCTTGAAGGCCTCCGCCCACGCTCCTTCGAGACGGATCGTGATTTTGCCCGACGCCGCGTGGAAATCGCTCACTATCATCTCGCGCGGGCTGTATCTGATACCGGTGCCGAGCGCCTTGGAAACCGCCTCTTTCGCGCACCAGAAGCCGATTATCGTCTTTGCGGCGTTGGCCGACTGCGCGGCAAGCTCAAGCTCGTCCGGCGTGAACACTCCCGCAGCGAACTCCTCGGAAAGATCGCGGCCTACGCTTTCGACATCAACCCCCACCCTCGCGTTGGCCGCGGCGATGGCCACCACGAACTGCGCCGTGTGGGCGATGGCGATATCGAGCCTGGTGGAGAGGAAATCGCTCCAAGCCCCGAGCGCATGAGGCTTGCCGGAATCGTCCGCCCATATCTGGACATCGGCGTCGCTCCACCGCGCCTGATAGAAATCCTTAAGAAAGCGCCGCACCGCCTCTTTGGCCGCAACCCGGCCGAAAAGCCACTCCACCCTCCTGGATGTCGAGCCCTTCATCTCCGAAAAATCGCGAAGCTCGGCCGAACTCAGTATCACCCGCGAAAGCATCTTCAGCCACAGTTCCTCGTTGCGTTCGAAAATCGGATACGGCACATCGGTTATGAAAGCGGTGGCGACGTCGGTAGCGGGATCACCGATGAATTCCGGCGGCATCGTCCCGGTAAGAAACGTCATCGCCGGCTGCATCACCAGTTCGCGATATTCTCCCGGAACGCGCTCGGTCAATTCCTCCCAGCCGGAAACCGACATGAGCTCCTTGCCGTTGCCGTCGGTCACGGAGATGTCGCAGATGTGGCTCTTAGGAGTGACCCCGGTAAGGCGCATGTAGCACTTGAGACGCGCGTCCTCCTTCGGCGCCATTCCGCGCAGATCCATGCGCCGCATCCTGAACGGAAAGGAGAAGGCTCCGGCGAATTTCTCATGGCTGCGCCAGAGCGAGAAGCCGCTGACCACCGCCTCCATCAGAAGCGGATTGACGACCCACATCGGAAAACGGGTGAACACCACCGCCCCCGCCGTCGCGGGGACGGCGATTTCGTAATCCATTCCGGACTCGCTCCACGCCTCCACGAACTGCACCGCACGCAACCGCCGTCCGCAGCACAGCCTCGCGGGGTAGATGTCGCGCCCCGACCAGTGCACGCTGCGCGGTCTGGCGAGCGGCTCCACCGCAACCGGGACCGACGGCGGCGGAGATTCCGCAAGTTTGAACGTGGCCTCCATCACCGGCCAGGTGTAGGCGGCGTTGGGCGTGTCGTCGCGCAGCTGCACCTTCACCGCGGCGCTTGCGGAATCGCCCGAAGCGACCCGCTCGGCCCTGACGCACAGTTTGAGCTCGCCCCTGTCGAACGAAACCATGCGCCGGCAGTGGAGATCTTCGATCGAGATCACCACCCGGTTGGGAACCACCAGCTGGGCGGCCTCGGCCATTATCTCGGCGCCCAGAGACAGCGTCAGCGGCACAAGACCCTTGAGGTTCGGATCGGAATAGGAAAGCTGGCTCGTGCCCAGCGCGAAATCGCCGATGAACGGCAGATCTCCGATCCGGAACACTTTTGAAAACTCCGCCGAAACCCCGGGACTCGACTCCAGCATGTCGGCGTCGGAAACGAGAGGGTTCATCGCGCCGAAATCGAACTGCCGCTGCCGGCGGGCGCGCTGCTGGGCGGCGGCGCGGGAGGCGGCCTTGGCGCCGCGTCCGGAAGGCTCGGACATGAACGGGCGGTCATGAAGCGAAGGGTCGAACGACAGCAGCGTGAGACGCGGAAACGAACGCGAGAGTTTCATCTCGGCGTCTTTGCGCACCTCCATGGAGATCGCGGAATCGAAGTCGAGTCTGCGCGCCTTGCGGCGGATGAAATCGCCGGTCAGATCCATCTCCGCCCCCAGCGCCACCAGCTGCGCGACGGCGTGCTGCATCTGGAGAACGCCGCACCGGTGGATGGAATTCAGCGCGATGGCCGCGTGTTCGCGCTCGCGCAGCGCGTCGCTCACCGCCGAAGTCATGAGTCCGCGGGGACCGACTTCGAGGAAGACCCGGTAACCGTCGTCATGCATCCTCCGCACGGTGTCGCCGAAGCGCACCGGTCTGGCCCAGCGCCCGGCGATGTCGTCGCGGCCCGCCTTCAGCCCTCCGGTTATCAGGCTGCCGGTGGCGCAGGAATATACCTCGCACTCCGGTTCGCGGCGGAACCACCCTACGGAAAACCTGCGGATGAACGGCACGAACTTCTCGCACATCGGCGTATTGAACGGACGGTTGAGCGCCAGTTTCACCGCCCTGACTCCGGCCTCGGAGAATGTCCGCATCACTTCATCCTCGAAATCGATCGCGACGGCGTAGGTCTTCTGGCGCGGCGAAAAATCGACGGCGATCGCCACCTTGTCCGGCGGAAACGAGCGCACCAGCGCGTCGATCTCGCCTTCGCGGCGCAGCAGCACGCTTATCATCGCCACTTCCGGCAGCCCCGCATGGTCGACCGCCTTGCCGACCAGTTTGTATATCTCGCGGAGCACCCGCACCCGGTCCGGGCGCGGCGGCCGGAGTCCGGCCGCGCCGGAGCAGACAACCGCGGCGAGATCGCCGCCGGCGAAACCGACGACGCCGTCCGGAAACACTCCGCCGTTGCGCAGAAGCCGCACGAGCGCGGCGCAGGCGGAATAGGTGGACACCAGCGCCTGCGCATAGGCGCCGGAGGAAAATATGTCGGCGTCGTGCCGGTAGTACGGAGCCGGCGGGAAGACGAACGACGAAGGAACGAACTCGCCGCTTTCTTCGACCAGCGCCTCTTCAAGTTCGTCGAAGGCCGAACGGCACTCCGGATAGGCGATCGCCAGATCGCGCATCATGTCGGGATAGAAGCTCATCACCCCCGGAAACATGAACGCCAGCTTGCCTTTGCCTGGCCCGAGCAGATGGTCGCGGAAATAGTAGGTGCCGCTCTTGTCGCGCAGACGTCTGGCGTTCCCGGATCCGAGCCTACCGAGCGCCGAAGAGAGCCTCGCGCGGAGCGAAGGCACGTCGTCGGCGATTATGCTGATGACGCTTTCACCGGAAGTGAGGCTGCAGGTGTAGGCGACATCCGTGAGCGAAACGTCGCTCACCCGGTCGAGGAAGCCGACGAGCCTCGACATTTCCCCCACCAGCGCCCGCTCGTCCGCGGCCCGCACCACGACCAGTTCCGTCATGAGCGGTCCTCCGGCTCCTCTTCAAGAACGATCGCCGCGCCGCGGCCGGCGGCGAACGTGTCGCCGATCGGATCGGCGGCGTCGAAATTGGCCCCCAGCACAACCGCCCGGCGGAGATTCGAACTGTCGCCCGATATCCACGGACGCGCTTCGGTGAGCAGATAGGCGCTGGAGGAGATGTTGGAAAGCGCCTCCATCGGCCTCGGCACCTCCACCTGCGGCGGCAGCACCCGGTGAGAAAGCGCAAGCGCGCTCTTCACAAGCCCCGCCGCCATGGAAGCGCGCAGCGTGTGCCCGATATTCCCCTTCACCGATCCGACGCCGACCAGCGCGCCGCCGGGACGGTGGTCGCCCCAGAGACGCTGGATCGCGGCGATCTCGCGGCGCTCGGCCTCGGCGATGCCGGAGCCGTCCGCCTCGATAAGTCCGATCGTCCTCACCGGCACTTTCGCCCGTTCGGCGGCGGCCGCGAAAATCCCGGCATCGTCGCCGCCGGAAGGATGGCCGATGGCGACGCCGCGGATTACGGCGTAGATCCGGTCGCGGTCGCGCAGGGCGTCGGCGCGCCGTTTGAGAACGAAAAACGCGCCGCCCTCGCCGGGAATCGTCCCGCTCTGATCCTGGGAGAAAGGCTGGAGTTCGGCGGCGGTAGAGAAAGGCACCTCTCCGGCGAGACCTTCCAGATACGCCCGCGAGAACGGCGGCGTCACCGCGCCGGCGAGCGCGATGTCTGCGCGGCCGGATTCGAGATCGTCCATCGCGTCCATCAAGGTGACCGCGCCGGAAAGCATGCCCGCGTCCATGATCGTCGACACTCCGGAGAACGAACATTCGCGGGCGATCCACGAAGCGAAGCGGAAACCGGTTCCCATCAGGAACGAAGCGGCGTTGGGGGACGGAAGCGATTCGACGAGTTTGGTGCGCACCGCGTCAAGACGTTCCTCCGGGGCGTTGGACATGAAGCGGCGGATGATGTCCATCGTCTGATCGAGAAACAGAGTGTGCTGCAGCCAATTGAAGGTGGAAGCGTTGAAAGGCGGGGCGTAGCCGAGCCGCACGCTGCCGCGCACGGGATCGCGCGCATGGGGTTTCAGCGACGCGTCGGCGAGGGCGTCGAACGCCAGCTGGGTGGCGAAATACAGGTCCTGGTTTTCGCCGGCGTTCACCTGCCGCGGAAAATTCTGCATCGAAGGAACGCAGGAATAGAGATCTCCCAGCTGCCCGGCGCGCACGGGATAGGGGCGGGAGAACACGCCCCTGCGGCCGATGGGCAGTTCCAGTCCGGACTCCGGCGGCGTAAGGCAGCTGCGCCGGCGCATGACGACATCCCACAGCGCCGCGGGGGAATTGCATCCCGCGAACCTGCAGCTCATTCCAACTATGGCGATCGCCGATTCCATGATCGGCAATTATACCACATTTTTGATATACTCTTGAACATGGAAGAGATAAACAGCGTAGTCGCGGGTGCGGGCATCTGGGGATGCACCGTCGCAAGAAGGCTCGCCGAAGCGGGCAGAAAAGTGCTGGTGCTTGAAAAACGCCGCGCCGTCGGCGGCAACGTTCGTTGCGAAACCGACCCGGAAACCGGCATCGAAGTCCATGTATACGGTTCGCACATCTTCCACACCCACAACGGCGCGGTCTGGGATTTCATCAGAAGATTCGTCGATTTCAACGGCTACCAGCACAAAGTGATGGCGAAATACGAAGGGAAAAGCTACTTCCTGCCGCTCGGTCTTGCGCTGATAAACAAATTTTTCTCGACCGAACTCTCCCCCTGCGAGGTGGAGGACTTCATGAAGGACGAAAAGCGTTCAAAGGCGATCTTCGACGCTTTCTTCCGCGGCTACACCTCGAAGCAGTGGGGGAGAGCGCCGGAAAGCATCGATCCCGAAATCATCCGCCGGGTGCCGGTCCGCCGCAGTTACGACATAAACTATTTCAACGACTACAACCAGGGGATTCCCCTTTCGGGCTACAACTCGCTCTTCGAGCGCCTTCTCGACCACCCGAACATCAGAATCGAATGCGGCCGGCGGTACAGGCTCGGCGATTTCCCCGACGCGAAAGTTTATTACAGCGGCCCAGTCGATCAGCTTTTCGGCTACCGCTTCGGCGCGTTGCCCTGGCGCAGCCTGCGTTTCGAAACCGAGCGGCTCCCTCTCGCCGACTATCAGGGCACCAGCGTCGTCAACTATCCGCAGATTGACGTCCCCTACACCAGAATCCACGAATTCAAGCATTACCACCCGGAGCGGAAAGACGTGATGACCAGGACCGAGACGATCATCATGCGCGAATATCCAGCATCATGGAAAATGGGCGACGAGCCGTATTATCCGATCGCCGACGCCGAATCGCTCGCGCTCGCCGGCAGATACCGCGACGAGGCCGCGAAAATTCCGAACCTCGTCATCGGCGGCCGACTCGGAGGCTACAGGTATCTGGACATGGATCAGGCGATGGCCGCCGCGCTCGAGCTGGAACTTTAATCGCGCCGTTTTCCGGCTTTTTCAAGGCCCGGGTTTAAGCGGAACGGCGGCGTCTTTGTCGCCGGTACGCTGGTACACTTTCAGCCCGAACTTCGGAACGGCGACGAAAATGCGGTCGAACAGCTCCGTCTGAATGGCCTCGTATTCAACCCAGTCCCGGGTTTTGGTAAAGCAGTAGACCTCCACCGGAATTCCCGTATCCCCCGCCTCGGTCTGCCGCACCATGCAGGTAAGCTCCTTCGATATCGCATCCTCGCCGGCAAGCGTTCTGCGCAGCCACATCTCGAACGCCGCAAGATTGGAAACCGGACGGTCGCCGTCGGCGAGCAGCCCCTGGGCCACGAGCGAAACGCGCTCTTCCTCACCCAATTCCCGCACCGTCGTCACGCTGACGAGAACCGGGCGTTTGATCCGCCTCCCCTTCGACGTCGACATGTAGCGCCAGTTGACGAAAGCGTCGCTGAGCAGCGCGGATGAAGGAATCATCGTCACGGTATTGTCGAAATTCTGCACCTTGATGGTCGTCAGGGCGATGTCGATGACATTGCCGTCGGCGTTGTATTTCGGCATCGTGATCCAGTCCCCGATGCGCACCATGTCGTTCTGCCCCGCCTGGATCCCGGCGACGAGTCCGAGAATCGGATCGCGGAAGATGAGCATCAGCACGGCCGTCAACGCTCCGAGCCCGCTCAGCACGAACGCCGGACTGCGCCCCATCACTGTCGCGACGATGATGATGCTCGCCGTGGACCAGATCACGATCTTCGCCACCTGCGCGAACGCCTTGGAGGAAAAGGTCCTGTCGCCGGTGCGCACCCGCGCGACCGACTGCAGCCAGGTTACCGCGGCGGCGACGGCCGAGGCGCCGAGCGCCACCGTCGACACTTCCAGGACAAGCGAAATCGGATGGGCAACCACCGGAAACGCCGCCAGCGAGCCGGGCAGCCATCTGGAAAGAATCCAAACGAAGACGAAGCGCATCGACGCGGCGACGAACCGCCTCGCTTTTTCACGATGGCGCGAAGCATCGGTTTTGAGAACGACGATCCGGCGGGCAACGCGTCCGGCGACGGCGCAGAAAACCGTACCGCCGGCGAGAACCGCGAACGAACAGAGCGCGCAGGCCCCCGCCTTCGCCCAGATCTCCGTCGTCCCGCAGGAAGAAAGCGATTCGAAAATGAAATTCCAGACGGCTTGCATGGCGTTAGACCCTTCTCGATGGAAATCAGACGTCCGTCCGGTTCAACTTCAGCAGGAACTCTGGATTGGACTGGGTCTTCTTCATGGAATTGAGAACGGACTTCATCGCCGATTCGGGTCCGGCGGGGGACAGAATGCGCCGCAGGCTCCAGGTCTTCTCCAGCTCGACGGGATCAAGCAGCAGGTCTTCCTTGCGCGTGCCGGACTTCTCGATGTCGATCGCCGGGAAGATGCGCTTGTCGGCGAGCGAACGGTCGAGGACGATCTCCATGTTGCCCGTACCCTTGAACTCTTCGAAAATGACCTCGTCCATGCGCGAGCCGGTGTCGACAAGACCGGTGGCGATGATGGTGAGCGAGCCGCCGCCTTCGATGTTGCGCGCCGCGCCGAAGAAACGCTTCGGACGGTGCATGGCGAGCGCGTCCACGCCGCCGGTCAGGATCTTGCCCGAATGCGGCTGCACCGTGTTGTAGGCGCGGGCCATGCGGGTTATCGAGTCCATGAGAATGATGACGTCGCGCCCGTTCTCGACCTGTCGCTTGGACATCTCCAGCACCATCTCCGTGACGTTTACGTGGTGCTGCGGCTCTTCGTCGAAAGTGGAGGAAAGCACCATCGCCTTGGTGTTGCGCTGCATGTCCGTCACTTCCTCGGGACGCTCGTCGATGAGCAGGATTATGAGCATCGCCTCGGGGTGGTTGGCGGAAATGGCGTTGGCCATCTTCTGCAGCAGAACAGTCTTGCCCACCCTCGGCGGAGCGATGATGAGTCCGCGCTGGCCGAAACCGACGGGAGTGAACATGTCGATCACGCGCATCGAATATTCCGTAGCCTCGGTCTCCAGAATTATGCGCCGGGTCGGGAAAGTGGCGGTGAGGTTTTCGAAATGCACGACGCGCGCGGCTACCGACGGCTCCTTGCCGTTGACGCGGTTCACGTTGCCGAGACAGAAGAAGCGGTCGCGGTCGCGCGGATCGCGGATGGGTCCCTCGATGATGTCGCCGGTCCTGAGCGCGTGGCGGCGGATCTGCTGCTGGGTGACGAACACGTCCTCGGGGCAGGCGAGGAAGTTGTTCTTCGCCGAACGCAGGAACCCGTGACCTTCGCGGACGATCTCCAGACATCCCGAAGCGAGCACCGCGCCGCCGCGGGCGATGTAGGAGCGGATGGCGGCGAAGATGAGTTCGTGCTTGCGGTAGGAGCCGAGTTCTTCTGGATCTGCGCCGGGCATCATCTTTTCGACGATGGCGGGCGCGGTCCAGGTCTGGATGTCGGCGAGCCGGAATTCGGGCAACTCGGGGTTGCGGTTGGGATTTACGTTCTGCTCCTGATTCTGCTCGGAGCGCTGCTCCGTGGGAAGCGGCGCGTTCAGAAGCGGATTTACGGACTCCTCGCCGTTCGCCCCGCGGATCGGAGAGTTGTTCGTCTTTGCCTGCCGGGAGAAATTCTTGTGATGGGCGCGCTTGGCGCTCTTGGCGGGGGCGGGGCGGGACTCCGCATCCTTGTTGCCGGACGCGGCCGGCTTGTTGTTGGCGAACACGTCGAATTCGTCTGCCATGATCAATGCTGCTCTTTCTTTTTCAGCCATTCGGCGAACTTGAGCGTTTCTTCGCGCAAATCCGATGCGGCTGCATCATTATGTATAACGTAATGGGATTTTGCCGCCTTCTCCGCAACCGGCATCTGGGCCGCGAGTCGGGCTTCTGCTTCTTCACGGGAATACCCGCGCTTCGTCATCATCCGGGAGATTTGATTCTCCTCCGTAGACGCGACGCAGCATATTATATCATATTCTCCGTCCCAATGCGTCTCAAAAAGCAAAGGTATCACCGCCGCCGCCGGACGTCCTCCGCGCGATTCGAGGAAAGCGGCGATCTCGGCTTTGACGAGCGGATGCAGTTTCGCTTCAAGCTCCTTTCTCGCCGCCGCATCGCGAAAAACGATCTTCGCCAGACGCCGCCGTTCATCCTCCGGCACGAGCCGGTGCACGATGTCGTCGGCGTCGATCGTCTCGATGCCGAACTCGTTCAGATACGTTGCGACCAGCGATTTGCCGCAGGCGATGCCGCCGGTAAGCGCGATACGTTTCATGGGCTTAAGGTCTCGCGTGCCGGTCGGCGCGCACGTTCGACGACGGATCGGCGGGGTTGCGCGCGCGGTTATCGTTCACCGCGCCGGAAAGAAGCGGCGCGTCGATGACCGCGGCAAGCTGCGCGGGCGTGATCGCAAGCTCCGGTTTGAAGTCGCCGGAAGCGGCATATCCGACGAGCCGCGCCTTGAGCCATTTCGCCGCCGGATCGGCATCGTCGAATTTAAAGGAGCAGACGAGCAGACGGCCCCCGCCGACACGGTATTCGAAAAGCGAAGACTGGCGGATTACGTACTTCGCCGAAGATGCGACATCGATGATCGGATCGAACGGCACTCCCGCTTCAAGCTGAACGCTGTGCCCGCCTTCCATGAGGCGCCGGAACTGCCAGCCGCAGAAACCTTCGTGCGGCATTCCTTCAAGCGCCGGATGCCCCGCCTTGATGACCGTCGCCAGATCGCCGGAGGGACGGCCGGCGAGCGCGATGCGGTAAGTCGAGGAAAGCGCCTTGAACGGACCCTTGCCCAGAAGAAGCACCTTTTCGCCGGCGGCCATCGCCTTGAGAAGTTCATCCTTGGAGATATCACCGACCACGCGGACATCACCCTTGGACGGTGCGACGGGGACCGGGAACGCATAAAGCTCCCACTCGTTCTCCGCCTTGACCTTGCCGCCCGCGAACGCCGCCTTCAGAAAATACTTCTTCGCCCGCGCAGACTCCGGAAACTTGACCGAGAACTCCCCGAGCTTCGAAAGCCTGCCGTCGGCGACATTCTGCGCCGCCGTTTCCGCGGACCATACCTTGGCGCCCTTCTCGTCCGTCAACGAAACCGAAAGCTTCGCCTCCGGAGCGGGAGCGTCGTAGTTGGAGACGGAGAAAGCGATTTTGCGCGTCTCGCCCGCGGTCACGTTGAAGTCGCTGCCGAGATCGCAGAGGACGACCGCCGCGGAGTTGTACCGAAGAACGTTCTCCGCGGTTTCGCCGGGTTTGAGGCGGTAGAACTCGTCCATCATGCCCACCGAATAGCCGAACGTGTGCCAGTGGGTGTTGATGTCGCCGAGGAAATCGTAGCCGGCGACGCGGTCGGCGGCGCGGAGTTTCTCGAAGCAGTGCTTGCGGATGCGGCGCATCCATTCGCAGGAGTTGCGGAAATACGTATCGGCGCGGTCGAAAAGTCCGCGCTCCTGAAGCTGTTTGCGAAGCCCGCTGAAAATCCCGACCTTGAGGATCGGAGAATCCGGCGGATAGAGTTTTTCCAGCGAGAAATCGACATAGCTGCCGTCGATGCAGATTTCGTGCGAAGTGCGCGGTTTGCCGCAGTACACGTCGCCCCACCTGTCGAGAATCTCCGGCGAACCCAGGTTGAGCGAATTGTAGCTCGTGACCGCCAGCTGGTAGGAGGTGAAGAAGTCGCTGTATTTCGCGACTCGCGCCATGCGCTCGGGATCGTGAGTGAACGGTTTCTTCACAATCGCGTCCAACCCGGGCATCAGATAGTATTCGATGCCGCGCATCGCGCTCATCGGCGAAAAGAGCGAATCGGTGCGCTCGTGCACCATATTGGCGATATCGTTCAGGTACGCCTCGGCGATGCGGTCGATGCGCGTCTCGTTGCCGGTGCAGTAGATAACGACCGACGGATGACGGCGGGCGAAGGCGATGATGGCGGCGTATTCGCTCTGCGAGACGAAGTTGGGAGACTCCATGTGCACGAGCATGCCGAGCTCGTCCGTCGCTTCGAGATATTCGACCGGCGGCACGAAGGTGTGGAAGCGCACGAAATTGAACCCGAGCTCCTTGCGCTTTTTCGTTATCATCCGGTAGTATCCGAGATCGCGCGGCAGATGGACGGTCTCGGCGAAATAGCAGTGTTCGGTTACGCCGCGCAGATAGACCGGCTTGCCGTTGAGCCTGAATTTCTCGCCGTCGGCGACGAGACGGCGGATGCCGAACTTCTGGCTGTACGTTCCCTTGGCGGTTCTGATATCGAGATCGTAGCGCCTCGGATTTTCCGGCGTCCAGAACTCGTAACCGGCCGTCGAAAGCGTGAAGTCGCCCTTGCCTTCACCCTTGGCGAGCACCCGGCCAGCGTCGCTCACCGTATACGAATAGGCGTCTTCGCCGGCGACATGGACGGTAAAGGTTTTAAGATCTTTCGCCGTCGTCACGTACACGTCGGCGATATCGCTCTTGGGGAAACGCAGGGCGAGATGGCCGTTCACGCCGCCGGTGGAGGTGAAGAGCGCTCGCGTCGTAAGACCGCAGACATAGTCGCAGTAGCCGAGATTCGGATTGTTTGAAACGGCGAGAATGATCTCATTGCCGCCCTTGCGCAGAAATCTGGCGGGAAGCTTGATCTCAAACGGCGTGGAAAAGCCCTGCCGAAGTTCGACGAAATATCCGTTCACCCAGACATGGACCTGATTGCGCACGCCCTCGAAAGCGAGGAGCGCCGGCCGGCCGGGGTCTTCCAGTTCGACCGTGCGGCGGTAGAAGAAGCAGCCGTAGATGTTCGGCAGCGTGGTGTCGCTGGCGCGGCCCGTGATCGGGAATGTCTGCACTTCGTACCAGGGATTGATACGGAATTCGTCCTTCATCCCGGCGGCGCGGAACTCCGCGACCATATCCTCCCAGTATCCGGGAACGGCGTTCTTGACCGGAACTCCCCGGAATTTCGGAACGTGCACGCTTTCCCAGACATACGGCTGATACGCCATCTCCCAATCTCCGTCGAGCGAAATCTCCTCGCATATTACATGTTCAAACTTCTGCTCGAACTTTTTCGCGGAAGCGAGAAGCGCGGAACACGCCGCCAAGGCGGCAAGAAGCAATCTTGTCATTTATGTGATACCTTAATTTTATATGGAAAATTTTGCTTATTCTACAAAACTTTCCGCTCAATTGTCAAACGGCGTTGGAATCTGGACCTTCACCGGATTGAAGTCTCGCTGCGGATCAGTTCAAAAAAAAACGGAATAAGAATATTCAGACGATAAGCATGCAATCGCCGTAGGAAAAGAATTTGTAATTCCCTCTCACGGCCAGCGCATAGGAGCACAGCACCCGTTCGCGCCCGGCGAGCGCGGAAATCATCATTAAAAGCGTCGACTGCGGCAGATGAAAATTGGTGAGCATGCAGTCGCAGACCTTGAAATCGTACGGCGGATAGATGAAAATGTCCGAAGCTCCGGAGCCAGCCACAACTTCGCCGAAACGCGCCGCAACCGTTTCAAGCGTACGCACCGTCGTCGAACCCACACACACCACGCGCCCGCCGCGCGCCTTGCATTCCCTGATCGCCTCAGCCGTCTCCGGCGGCACGGTGAACGCCTCGAAGTCCATGTGGTGGTCTTCGATGTTCTCCGCTTTTACCGGACGGAAAGTGCCGGGGCCCACGTGCAGCGTAACCGCCGCGCGTTTCACGCCCTTCATGTCGAGCGCGGCGAAAATCTCCGGCGTGAAATGCAGTCCCGCCGTCGGCGCGGCGACCGATCCCACCTCGCGCGCGTAGATGGTCTGATACCGTTCGCGGTCGGCCATCTCCTCCTCGCGCGTCCCTTCGCGCTTCACATAGGGCGGTACAGGCGTGCGGCCGAACTCGTCTAAAAGTTCCATCAGCGGACGCCCGCAAATGAACTCCACCTTCCACATTCCGATTCCTTCGAGCGGATTCAGAAGCCTGGCCTTCAGTTCATTCTCCGGTCCGAAAACCGCCACCTGCCCTTCGCGGCATCTGCGGCCGGAACCGATGATCACATTCCACACCAGTTCCTTCACCGTCTCCGACTCCGGCGCCGCCGCCACCATAAGTATCTCGACCGCGCCTTCGGAATCCTCCCATCTGCCGATGAGCCGCGCCGGAAACACCTTGGTGTCGTTGACGACGAGCAGATCCCTGTCCGTGAGATACTCCGCGATGTCCGCAATATGGCGGTGCTCGATCACGCCGGTGGCGCGGTGCAGCACCATCATCTTCTCCGTGCCGCGCTTTTCGGCGGGATGCTGGGCTATGAGCCGCTCGGGAAGCGGATACCAGAACTGCGAAGTCCTCATGGGAGAGAAAACACAAGCCGCCGACATCGCGCCGGCGGCCTGCTTTCAGGCATTCTTACTTGATCACCCGAACACGGATTACCGCGTCGGAAGCTTCGAGCGCCTTGACGACATCGGCGGGAATGGCCGCGTCGGTGTCGATGAGCGTGTAGGCGAAATCGCCGCGGCTCTTGTTGGCGATCGCGTCGATGTTGACCTTGGCGTTGCCGAGAATCGACGTGAACGTCCCGATCATGTTGGCCTCGTTCCTGTGGCAGATGGCGATTCGTCCGGCCTTATTGGGGAACCCGAGCGAACAGGCGGGATAGTTGACCGAGTTGACGATGTTGCCGTTTTCGAGATAGTCGCGGATCTCCTTGACGGCCATCACCGCGCAGTTGTCCTCGGCCTCGGCGGTCGACGCGCCGAGGTGCGGGATGACGATGCAGCCCTTCTGCCCGGCGGTCGTGGAATTCGGGAAGTCGGTGACGTACCTGCGGACCTTGCCGGACTCGAGCGCGGCAAGCATATCCTTCTCGTTGACAAGCGCGTCGCGAGCGGCGTTGATGATGACAACGCCGGTTTTCATCATGGCGATCGTCTCGGCGTTGATCATGCCCTTGGTGGACTCGAGCGCCGGCACGTGGATGGTGATGAAATCGCAGGCGTTGTAGATGGTTTCCACGTTCTTGCAGTGCTTGACGGCGTGGTCGAGGTTCCAGGCCGCGTCGACCGACAGATACGGGTCGTAGCCGAAAACCTCCATGCCGAGCCCGACGGCGGCGTTGGCGACCTTCTGGCCGATCGCGCCGAGTCCGATGACACCGAGACGCTTGCCCTGGATCTCGATGCCGGCGAAAGCCTTCTTGGCCTTTTCGGCGCTCTTGTTGATCGCGGGATCGGCGACATTCTGCTTGACCCACTCGATACCGCCGACGATGTCGCGGCTGGCGAGCAGCATTCCGGCGAGGACGAGCTCCTTCACGCCGTTGGCGTTGGCGCCGGGTGTGTTGAAGACGACGATGCCTTTCTTGGCGTATTCGGCGTGGGGGATGTTGTTGACGCCGGCGCCTGCGCGGGCGACCGCGAGCAGATTGGCGCCGGGCGCAAGTTCATCCATTTTCGCGCTGCGCACGAACACGGCGTCCGCTTCTTCGAATTTCTCGGTGCGGACGTACTTGTCGTCGAGATTGCCGAGACCGACCTCGGCGATGGGATTGAGGCAGTTGTATCTGTAGTTCATTTTTTATTCCGTTTAGAGTTTATCGTGGAATTTTCCGTTGTGGAAATTTTTCCGCCTTACGCGCGGCGACGGCCCTTCCTGATGACCGGAATCTGCGCGGCCGCGACCGACTGGCCGAGACGGCGGGCCTTTTCGTCGGGCATGAAGATGTCGATCTTCTCGGCCCATTCGGGGTAGCAGTCCTTGAGCATGGTCTTTGCCGATTCGAGGATTATGCTGCCGCCGAGACCGGAGGTGACGCGTCCGAGAATCATCATGTTCTCGTAATCGTAGAACTCGTTGTACCACGGGATCGCGTGCGCGAGGAAGCGGCCGATCTGGACATAGACCTTGAGCGCCTTCTCGTCGCCCTCGGCCATCGCCGCCTGCACGACCTTGAGACGCTCGGGGAGCGCCATCGTCTTCGGGAACTTGAAGCCGAACTTTTCGGCGAGCCAGTTGACGGCCTGCTGCGAGAATGCCATCGCGCCGACGCCGGCGTCGCCCGACCATTCGCACTTCGGTGCGTTGGGATTGAAATCGACCGGCGCGAAAGCGAGTTCGCTGATGCGGCCGGTCATGGCGCCCTTGGGATCGACATAGCCGACGGCCTCCGACGAACCCATCGCGACGCCGAGAATACCCTTCCTGTTCATCGTGATCATGCCCGCGAGTGCGGTAACGTCGCCGTCGTTGTAGACCGCGAACGGAACGCCCCAGTCCTTCTCGATGCGGAAGAACATATTCTGCGCCGTCTCGAATTTGGAGGGGTTCTTCTCCTTGACGGCGCGGAAGAGGCTGGCAAGCCCCATCTTCTGTCCGACGAGAACGCCGGCGGTGGAGCCGCCGATCGCATCGACGCGCGGCAGCGAGGCGGCCGCCTCCTTGAGACCGGCGGTGAGTTTCGAATAGTGGTATTCGGGATCGGCGTTATTGCGCGGATCCCACGGAAACTCCTTGGAGAAGACGACCTTGCCCCTGTTGAGCGCGGAAATCTTGAAGTCGCTCGCGCCGAGGTCGAAGCCGATGCGGCAGCCGTCGGCGACGGTCTTGACGAGAGAGCTTTTCTCGTTCATCTCGGGCATCTTCTTCAAGGGGACGACGACGGCCTCGACCGGCCGGCCGTAGATGGAGGTGAAGAAATCGTAGTCGAAAGCCCGAAGTCCCTTCTTCGTATAGGCCTTGGCGACGGGTTTCACCACCGCGTCGGGTCCGGCGAGATAGAGCTTCCAGCCGCCGGCCGCCCAGACGATGAACTTGGCGATGCGCTCGACGACGTAGGAAACGTAGTTGGCGGCTTCCTTGTCGAGACGCTGCGGAACGGGGAGGTCGTAGCGGAACACCTTGCCGTCTTCGCGCTCCCAGGCTATCGCCACCACGTCGGCCTTCGAGCCGATACCGTCGTATACGGTCCACAGCGCCTGCATCGGGGCCATGAATTCATGATTGCATTTCGAACAGTTGCACTTTTTGCACGCCATGTTTTTCTCTCCTGTTGTACGTGGTTTTGACCATCAAACCGCAATGCCGGAAATTATATACTTATTTCCGTTCCCGCGCAAGTTCGCCCGGCCATTGACTTTCAAGGGTCAAAAAGTGTATACTGTGCGCTCTTTCCGTCTGGATCGGGCTATATAAACCGACTGCCCGAACGGTAAGGAAACGAAAAAGGAACAAAACAATGCCTAAGATGAAAACCAAAAAGTGCGCCGTCAAGCGCATGAAAATGTCGGCTACGGGGAAGGTCATGCGCTCGCAGGGCGGCAAGGCCCACCTCAACAACGGCAAAACCCGCGCGCGCAAGCGCAATCTGCGCGGCATCGTCGCCGCCGACACTTCCGTAACCAAGACCTACGCCCGCGCGCTTCAGGGTCGCTAATATAAGGAGATAATACAATGCGTGTTACCAATGCTCCTGCGTCCCGTGAACGCCGCCGCCGCCGCCTTGAGCTGGCGAAAGGTTTCTACGGCAGCCGCAGCAAACTCTTCCGTATCGCCACCGAGGCCGTCGATCGCGCCATGCGCCTCTCGACCGAGCACCGCAAGCTCAAGAAGCGCGACTTCCGCCAGCTGTGGATCGCCCGCATCAACGCCGCGACCCGCGCCGAAGGTCTGAGCTACTCCAAGTTCATGGCCGGACTCATCAAGGCCGGCGTTACGCTCAACCGCAAGATGCTCAGCGAGATCGCCATTCAGGATCCGGCCGGATTCAAGGCGCTCGTCGAGATCGCCAAGAAGGCCTAAGCGGAGAAAAGCCAAATGCGGCGCTTCGGCGCTATTTTGAAAGGGGCTCTTGAAGCTCCGAAGAACATCCCGGCGGGAGATCTCGCCGGGATGCTTGCTTGTGACGACAAGCCGTTCTGGGAAGACGTCTTCGCCGCCGCGCGCGAAGTGAAGAGAATCTGCGGCCGAAACGAGACCCTTCTTCGCGGACTCGTGGAATGCGGCAACGTCTGCGCCAAGGACTGCCGCTACTGCGGCATCCGCCGCTCCAACCGCACGCTGCCGCGCTACCGGATGGGAATTGACGAAGTGAAGGAGTGCATCGCTCGCATCCGCGATGCCGGTATGAACGCCGCGGCTTTCCAGGGCGGAGAAATCGAGAGCGGAGAGAACACCTCGTATTACGAAGAAATCCTCCGCTCGTGCGGCAACCTTGAGGTGACCTTAAGTCTCGGCGAACAGGAAGAGGACGTGTACCGCCGCTGGAAGGACGCGGGGGCCTTGCGCTACTTGTTGAGAATTGAAACAAGCAACCGGCATCTGTATTCATCACTTCATCCCCGGGAATGTTCTTTTGAGCGCAGAGTGCAATGCATCCGCACGCTTAAACGCTTAGGCTACATTACCGGCACCGGCGTGATGATCGGCCTTCCCGGCCAGACGCTCGACGATCTCGCCGCCGACATCGTGTTTTTCGGCGAAATGGGCGCGGA
>JAFVZE010000229.1 GCA_017508315.1 Kiritimatiellia bacterium
AAAGCACCACATCGGGATGACGGATTCCGTTGAACCAGCTCTGCTGCGCGAACGAATAGCACCCGAGCCCTCCGAACACCACCGTATCGCCGATCTCAAGCGGCCGCTTGAACCGGTATTCGCCGATCACGTCTCCGGCAAGACACGAGACGCACCCGAGAATCGTCGTGCGTCCCGATTCCGACTGCGCCGGCTCCAGCACGTCGGCCCGCATATCGAAAAGCAGCAGATCGGTCGCATGGCACGACGCCGACACGTCCAATACCGCGATATCCTTATCCTTGCGGCGGATCACATCGAGAACGTGCGCGACGAGCGACCCCGAATACCTCACCATGTATTCGCTCGGCTCGATCATCACCTCAAAATCCCCGAGCGCCTTGAGCGCCTTCACCGCGGCGACCGCCCGCGGCGTCGCGAACGCAGGATCGTTCACGACCTCTCCGCCGCCGAGGTTGATCCAGCGGAGCCGGGGGCAGAGAGCCAAGAGTTTAGACCCGGCGATGAGCCCCGTCAGTTTTTCGACCATCCCGGCGAAATCGTCGGCATATCCTTCGCAGAGCGCATGGACGTGAATTCCGTCGATCTCCACGCCCGCGGCATCGAACGCTTCAAGCTCTTCCGCCATCACTCCGAAACGGGAGTCGGGACAGCACGGATCGTACTTGAGACAATCGGCCGAGGAAAAACCGGGGTTGATTCTCAGACCTACGCCGAGCCCCTTCTCCCCGGCTCTTTTCCCGAACCTGGCAAGCTGGCCGAGCGAATTGAAAACGATATGCGAACACGTTTCGCAGATTTCATCGATTTCGTCTTCGGCGTACGCCGGAGCGTGGACATGCACCGATTTTCCGAGAAGCCGGCCGAGTTTCGACTCGAAAAGCCCCGATGCCGTCACGCCTTCGATATACGGCTTTAGCGTCGGAAACGCCGCGGGCAGCGGAAAACTTTTGAGCGCCATCAGCAGGCTTACGCCGAGCCTGTCGGCGTTCGCCTTAGCGATCGCGGCGGTCTCGGCGAGTTTATCGAGATCGATTCTGTACTGCGGCTTCACCTTAAGGCACCTTGACTGGATCGAACGTCTCCTTCCAGGGGAGCCCCTGAACGTTGAGCTCGGCCATGAACGGATCGGGGTCGAACTCCTCGCACGTATGAACGCCCTTCTCGGTCCATTTGCCCTCGAGGAACATTTTCGCGCCGATCATCGCGGGGACGCCGGTCGTGTAGCTGATCGCCTGCGAACCGACTTCCGCGTAGCACTCCTGATGGTCGCACACGTTGTAAACGTAGTAGTCGACCGTCTTGCCGTCCTTCATGCCGTGGAAGATGCAGCCGATGTTCGTCTTGCCCTTCGTGCGCGGTCCGAGCGACGCCGGGTCGGGCAGCAGGGCCTTGAGAAATTCGATCGGGACGATCTTCTGCCCTTTGAAATCGATCGGATCGATCCGCGTAAGCCCCACGTTTTCAAGGCACTTCAGGTGCGTCAGATAACTTTGACCGAAAGTCATGAAAAAGCGGATGCGTCGGATGCCCTTGAGGTTGCAGCCGAGCGACTCGAGCTCTTCATGGTGCAGAAGGTACATGTCCTTCCTTCCGACCTGATCGAAGTCGTACTCGCGCTTGATCGCCATCGGCGCGGTTTCGACCCACCAGCCCTTGTCGAACGCCTTCCTGCATTCAACGTCGGCTCCATGCTCGTCCTTTCCGCTTCCCGCCTCCCCGTTCCCTCTTCCCTCAACGTCGGCCACCCAGTAGCTGCCTTTCGCCGCGACTTCACGGATGTTGATCTCGGGATTGAAGTTGGTCGCGAACGGATATCCATGATCGCCGCCGTTGCAGTCGAGGATGTCGAGCGTTTCGATCGTGTCGAAATAATGCTTCTGCGCGTAAGCGGAGAAAACCTGGGTGACGCCGGGATCGAACCCGCAGCCGAGAATCGCGGTAAGACCAGCCTTCTCGAACTTCTCGCGGTACGCCCACTGCCAGGAATATTCGAAGTGCGCCTCGTCCGGCGGCTCGTAATTGGCCGTATCGAGATAGCTCACGCCGGCTTCCAGACACGCGTCCATGATCGCGAGATCCTGATACGGCAGCGCTATATTCATGACGAGATCAGGCCTGAAATCCCTGATGAGCGCGACCAGCCTCGGCACATCCATCGCATCGATCTGCGCGGTCGTGATCTTCGAGGAGACTCCCTTGGCCGCGAACCACGGGCGCGATTCGATATCCGCCTTGATCGCCCTGCAGCGGGATTCCGTCCTTGAGGCGATGAGAATTTCACCGAAGGTTTCAGGGTTCTGCGCCATCTTGGCGGCTGCGACTCCGGCTACCCCGCCGGCTCCGATAAGAAGGACTTTTTTGCTCATTTTACTTTTCCTTTCAAAGTCAATGAATTGAAGATTTATCCGCGGAGCGAAACGAGCTCCTCGCAGAGGAATTTGCATGCGAGCGCCGTCGACCGCCCCGACGGGTCGAGCCCCGGCGAAAGCTCCACGTTGTCGAGCGCGACGATATTCAGTTTCGAACAGACAAGTCTCATATCGGCGACAAGCTGCGGATATGAGAATCCGCCGGCTTCCGGCGTTCCCGTTCCGGGAAATTCCGACGGATCGAGAACGTCCATGTCTATGGTGAGGTAGACCGGAGTTTCCGGACCGATTTTCGCCACCGCATCAGACAGCGTCGAATCGGAAAAAAGTTCCGTCGTGACGTGCCCGTCCAGCATGAAACGCCGCTCATCGCGCGTACCGGAGCGGATGCCGAACTGAAAGATGCGCCCGTCGCCGAGAATGTCGTGACAGCGGCGGAGCACGCACGCGTGCGAAAGCTGAACGCCGAGATAATCCTCCCGCAGGTCGGCATGCGCGTCGAAATGGATGATGACGAGTCCCGGATGGCGCTTCGCGGCGGCGCGGACGGCGCCGAGCGTGACGAGATGCTCGCCGCCGAGCAGAAACGGAATTTTGCCCGCGTCGAAAATCTCCGCCGCGCGCTCTTCGATCATATCGAGCGCACGGTCGGGCGCGCCGAAAGGAAGTTCAAGATCGCCGGAATCGTAAACGTTCGCGTCCTCTTCGAGATCGCGGTCGAAGAGCATCGAATACGTTTCGATGCCGAAGCTCTCCGTGCGCATGGCGGACGGCCCGAAACGCGTTCCCGGACGGAACGACGTCGTCGAATCGTACGGCGCGCCGAAAAGGACGATGTCCGCCGTTTCAAAGTCGTCTTTCGTTCCAATGAATTTTCCCATCTGGTCTTCTCCTTTCTTCTTCCTTCTTTTCTCTTCACTATTCCCTCTTCACTATTCCCTCTTCCCTATTCCCTATTCACTATTCCCTCTTCCCTCACCCTTCCCCCTCTTTGAGGATATCCAGCACGTAGTTGGGAAGCGCGAACGCCCCGCGGTGCAGCGCCGTGTTGTAGTACCTGGTGTTGATGCGCAGCTTGTTCCATCGCGCTTCGTCGAGATTGCCGATGGGATGGTATTTCCTTGAGGCGAAACCGAAAAGCCAATGCCCGGACGGATAGCTCGGGATATGGCACTGGTAGACGGTGGAAACCGGAAACTCAACCGCGATATGCCGGTGGGCGTCGCGCACCGACTTCTTGTGCGCCGCGTAGAACGGCGACTCGTGCTGATTAATGAGGATGCCGTCTCCGCGCAACGCCTTGAAGCAGGTGCCGTAGAACTCGCGGGTGAAAAGCCCTTCGGCGGGACCGTACGGATCGGACGAGTCGACTATGATGAGGTCGTATTCCTCTTTCTTGCCGCGGACGTAGCGTAAGCCCTCTTCGAACCAGACTTTGACGCGCTTGTCCTTGAGCTTCGACGACGTGAACGGCAGATACTTCTTCGCGAGCAGCACCACCTGCCGGTCAACTTCGACGAGATCTATCGACTCGATGGTCCTGTATTTGACGAGCTCGCGCACGGTGCCGCCGTCGCCGCCGCCGATGACGAGAACGTTTTTGACGTTGGGATGGACCGCCATCGGCACGTGGGTGATCATCTCGTGGTAGATGAACTCGTCCTTCTCGGTGATCATAAGCCCGCCGTCGAGCACGAGCACGCGGCCGAAAGCGGGCGTGTCTAGAATATCGATCTGCTGGACAGCGCTTTTCTTGGACGCGAGCTGTTCCGCCACCTTCATCGAAAAACGCACATCATCCGTATGTTCGTCGGTATACCAAAGTTCCATAAGAATTTACAGGATTAGAGGGTTGAACGGCGGGTCTTCACGACACCACCTGGAGATAGTCGAGGTTCATATCCTCGGGACCGGTCATGAAGCAGCCTTTGTTTTTGGCAAAGAGAATATGCTCGAGAATGTCCGGAGTGATCCGCTCGCCCGGAGCGACGATCGGGATTCCGGGCGGATAGCTCATCACGAATTCGCCGGCCACGAGACCGACGCTCTTTTCCATCGGAACCCTGCGCTTCGGCGCGTAGAACGCCTCCTGCGGCGCCATCGCGATCTC
>JAFVZE010000230.1 GCA_017508315.1 Kiritimatiellia bacterium
CAGCCCCTTGCGCTCGTTACCGACGACGAGCGAGCGCACAACCGTTGCATAGCGGACCGCCGCGCCGCGCGCCGCTGCGCAGTTGGAGATTACCGAGTCGACGACCCACACGCTCGTCTTGTCTCCGTTAAGCCCGCACACGCCGCCGCCCGAGCCGGCGGGGGTATCCTCCGCATTGAGCACCGAGCCGTTGCGGATGGTGAAGCCCTTCACCGTCGAGCCGGTCGAGCCGGCGAAAATGCACCGCACGGCATCTGCGCCGTAGCCATCCGACGACGACGAGCGTCCGCCCACGATATGTGTCTCTTCCTTGGAGCCCGCAGCCTCGAGCGTAATGCAACGCGACAGTACGACACGGCTTTGCATATAGCCGTCGTTCTTGCCGCCGTTGTCGTAGACGCCGGGAAGAACCTTGACGACCGCACCTTCTTCTGCCGCATCGACGGCGGCCTGAATGGAATTGTAGGGCCTTTCGGCGCTGCCGTCGCCGCCATCGGGAGCATCGCGCTTCACAAACAGCTCGCCGGCTCCGGTTGCGGAAAAGTTAATGGCCGCCGCCAACAGCAAAAGACTCGATTTCATATTCCCAGCTCCTTAATTTGCCTTGATTTTGAAGATTTCAGCATATCCCGGCGCCACGAAATAGCGCTCGGCGTAGCTGGCGGCCGAAGCAAGCTTGCCGTCGACCAGTACGCGCTTTACCTTGGCGGCATCGGCAAACGCGATGTCGAGCTTCATTTCCTTGCACGGATCGCGATTGACAACCATAAGAATTTCTTCATCATCGCGAACCTTCTGTGCAACTACTGCGCCGCTGCCCAAAGTTTGAAGCTTCTTTATCCAACCCGGCAGTTTCTTAAGCGGCCTCGTACCCATCGGAATTTCGTAACCGGTGTGTGAAATATCAATCACCTTGCCGCCAACAAATTCGCCGGAGCGCGCGTGCAGTTCGCGATTGAGCGCGCTGACAATATCGTACACTTCGCCGCGCTTGCCGTCGATACGGATGACAGATTCGTGGAATTTGTGGAGCCCTTGATCGCCGGGATTCCAATAAGTAAAATACTGCAGCGCCACGGCGCCATACGCCAGATTGACATACTGCTGAAGCCTCAACATCGCCAATGTCGGCACCGGATAGACGAAGTGGACATTGAAATGCGCCACATCGCACGCGAAAAGCGTAAGCGCCAACCCGCGCTCTCTGGCAGCAGCCGAGACGATTTCCAGCTGATTGTACCAGCGCTCCTTGATTTTGACATCGCCATCGGTATCGCGATACGGACGCTGCAACGCAATATCCTTAAGAATGCAAGGGTAATAGTCGACACTGAGAAACGCCAAAGGAATTTCATCGAGCGCTCGCCTCAAGTACGTAGAATAATCGGGAGTGCCAAGCCAACGCTGCGGATCGGAAGCGTCCGCCAGCAGATTCATATAACACGGATGCTTCTTGTCGACTGACGAAATGCGCTTGATTACTGCGGCCCACTTGGCGAAATCCTGCGCTGGCGGCTCGTCCTTGACATGGTACATCGAAAGCGCCGGATGATCCATAAGCGCGCGGGCCGTCGCTTCTGGCTCTGTACGCAGCTGGGTCATTTTTACTTCGAGCCTAATCCCCTCGGCATGGGCCATATCAAGAAACTTGCGCATTTTCTCGACCGTACTTGCATACTGCATGAGGTGGGTAAATCCGGCCTCGCGCGCTTCGCGGTAGCGCTCTCGCGAAACTTCGTTTTCGGGGA
>JAFVZE010000231.1 GCA_017508315.1 Kiritimatiellia bacterium
GCCTTTTCGAACCGGATGAAGAGGCGACGTACGAATGGCGGTGGACGAATCTTGATTCCGAAACGCCGGATATGACGGGCGCGGTCGTCACGAATGCGTTTTACGCCGGCACTCACAGCGTGAGACTTGTTCTTAAAAATGCCGACGGCGAAGGGCTTGCGCTCACGAATACGCTTGTTTCGGCAATTGAGATTCTGCCCGGTCCCGATTTCCACGTGTCGGCGTCCGGCAGCGACGAAGCCGGGTTCGGCTCAAAGAGCAAGCCCTACGCTACATTGAAAAAAGCGCTTGAAAATGCGACCACGGGGCAGAAAATCAGAATCACCGGCACGTTGAAAGAAAATTTTGCCTACACTTTGAAGGGTGTAGAGCTTTTCGGTGACGGGCCTGCCGAATCGGGTTTGGAGACGGCGAGCCAATATAACGCTTATCTCACGTTGAAGGAAGGGGCTACCGTTCACGGTTTGAAGATTTCCGGTTCACGCAGCAACGCCGGTGTCTTGAGAATTCCGGCCGGAGAGGATTCGTCGGCAGTCTCCAACTGTTGGCTGTCGGGCAACTACTATTCTACAGCCGGAAATCCCGGCGGAGGTTTCAGTGCAGGTCTCGTCACGCACTCACTTTTCAGCGGCAACAGCTGCAATTACGGTCCGGTAGTATCGGCTGAGGGTACCGCAAAGATCAGGAACTGCATCTTTACCGGCAACTATATCAAAAGCGATGGTGTTGCCCAGAATAGGTTGGGAGTAGTTCAACTCGCCGGTTCGGCGGTCTTTGAGAATAATACGGTCTACGGCAACTATTCGGCTAAAACAGCGAACAGCGAACATCATTCGGCCGGGCTTTATGTTCCAAGCGGCAGTCCCGCAATCCGCAACAACATTGTAAGCTATAACTTCATTCACGGTGCTATCGGTTCGGAAACCGCCGTAGAGAGCAACTATCTCTGCAAGGACGGTGCAACGCCGGTTGCGACGCACAACGCTTCCGGCGAAGGCTTCGGCGAAAACGCGGTTACTTTGCGCCCGACATTCGCCAATCTCGATATGTCGCTGGCGGCGGAGAAGCGAGATTTCACGCTTGCGGAAAATTCGTCCTGCATCGACAGAGGTGTCGCAATCGACTGGCTTACCGACGCCATCGACTATGCCGGCAAGCGCCGCGTTCAGGGCTGGGCGGTGGATATCGGCGCATGTGAAGCCGACGGAAAGACGCTTTTCTTCGATATCGCCGCGCAGGCGAATGTGGTCACCGGTGCGCAGAGTGTCGCCTTTGCGGTGACGGGTGATACGGCGTACATTCCGCAAAACGCCGATATCCGCTGGTTTGTCGACGGCGAGGAAGCTGAAGCGCGCGGAGCGTCCGTATCGCTTCCGCTCGAAGAGGGTCGCCACGACATTGCCGTCGATCTCGGCGGATTCTTCCGGGTCGAAAAGAAGGACTTCATTTTTGTTAAAACTCCGCAGGCGGTCGTCATCGCGACCGGCGAAGTGCAGGGCAACGGCAGGAAGACGGTGACGTTCACCGCCGTCGCCAAGGGTTTTGAATTCGCCGAGACGGCCAGATTCGAATGGTATTGGAACGCGACCGGCGAGGGCGAAATCGCGGCGACGGGAAATCCGGTTGAGGCGGTATTCCGCCCCGGCTCGCATGATGCGTTCGTTCGCGTAACCGACGCCGACGGCGAAGGGGCGGTATTCGAGACCAATCTCCTTGCCGCGGTCACGGTCGAGCAGATGTCGGCGAAGATCCGTCTTTCGGGCACCTTCGGCGAGGGATCGAAGAGTGTGGCGCTCACGGCCGTGCCGACCGGGTTCGCCATCGAACCTCCTGCCGTCTGCACATGGGTCTGGACGCGCGAAGAAGACGGCGCAACCGGCACGCTGACGGGCAATCCGGCGATCGGCGTCTTCACGACGGGCACGTACGCTTTCTCGCTCGAGATCGCGAATGCGGACGGAGAAGGCGCCGTCGTCACGGCTTCGCTCGCATCCGGTGCGCTCAGGATCTACGCGCCGCAGAATGTCGAGATTCCCTCCGGACAGGGAACGACGCCGGTATATCTCGATCAGCTCGGGGAAATTCCCTTCAAGGCCGTGAACGGACGTCCGATAACCGGTGCGGGCGACATGACTGTCGTTTCCGCAGACAGCTACCGCGCGGTCGAGGACGTGCGCGACCACGGCGCCGTCGGCGACGGCAGGAGCGACGATACGGCGGCGATCATGGCCGCTCTCGAAGCGGCGTATGCGAGCGGCAAGCCGCTCTACTTCCCGAGAAGTGCGGCAGGTTCGGTCTATCTCACGCGCAAGGGTCTTATTCTGAAAAGCTCTCTGACGATCACCGCCGATCCGGGAGCGGTTCTCGCGAACGCGTCGGCAGTTCTGGACGGAGGCGGTCAGACGATTTCAACGCCGCTTGCCGAAACCATGCCGAAGGGGGCGACGTCCTGCAAAGTTTACAATGTCGCCGGGCTTAAGGTCGGGCAGGAGGTCACCATCGGGGACGCCTCTTCGTACGGCGAAACCCTTGCCGACATCACGGCGATCGATCCGGAGACGAAGACGGTCACGTTCGACACGAGCCGCTATGTCCTCTCGGGCGTCAACACCGGTGCGCTGAAGGAAATGCCGAAGAATTCGGCCGTTCTCATGACCGATTTCTCTCTCGTCAAATCGGTTGGGACCATAGCGGCCATCAACTGCACGGTGGAGAACATAACTCTGCGTCCGTACGGCAATCCGCTCGACAAGTATATCTACACCATAAGTCCTCTGCATCAGACCAGACAGGCGGAGTCCTCGCAGAATACGCTGCGCGTAAGCAACGTGACGATTGACGGCTCCATGCACGACGGCATATCGGCGCAGGGCTCCGGCGATGTCTGGATTGAAAACTGCACGGTCAGGAACGTCAGGCACAAAGGCATTCACTGGGGCACGAAATGCGACAAAATCATCGTCCGCGGGAACCTCTGCGTCGGCTGCGGCTCCGCCGAGAGCGAGAAAGTCTCCAACAACGGCGGCACCGGCGCGATGTACTACTGCTCGCGCAACCAGCGCGTCATCATCGAAGGCAACCGGATGGTCGACTGCTACAGGGGCGTTTTCGGCTTCGACTACCGCAGCAACGGCGAAACCGATACCGATTCGGTAGTCGCGGAGAACGTTTTCGACAATTGCACGATAAGCGGCATAAGCCCGATTGGCATCGGCGGAACGGGCTGTCAGCTGAAAATAACCGGTAACGTGTTCAGGCGGTTTACCGGAAACGCGGTGCCGATCACATTTACGCAAGCCAAAGGACCGCTCGGATTCGTAATCTCGGACAACATCATCGGTGCGTTCCAGGACGGCTACGTCAACGCGGCGGGGGCGATAGTCGTTTCCAATGCCGCGGGGCTTGTCATCAGCGGCAATGTGATCGAGCGCAATCCGGCGGCGAGCGGATCGACGGATATCGTGATCGCCTCTTCGACGGATGTAGCCGTGTCGGCGAACGTCGTCGACGGCAGAATCGACGACACCGACGAAGGCAACGCGAATATAGTCAAGTCCGGCAATATCGAAAAGATCGAGGAGGTTGAACAATGAAGGCTAAAATAATTTCCGCCGCAATGGCGGTCGTGACGGTATGGTCGCTCGGCGGATCGATCAGGATCCAGCTCGGGCAGGACTACAACCGGTATCTGACATCTTCCGCGAACGGAAAAATATACAGTTCTTCCGAGGGATTGAAGGAACCTTTTGATCTCAACCGGGATTTCTACGTCGAGCTTGTCATGCGTCTCGACAAGAGCGATCCCGCCTCCGCGTTGCCGATCTGCGGATTCGGAGGAATGGAGATGCGTTACCTGAGAGGGCCTTTCCAGCTTCTTTACACGCATACGGCGACGACATACTGCTTCAACAATACGATTACCGAACCCCGGCTGCGCTATCCGCTCGGCGATCTGCATCATGTGATTCTCATGAGCGTCGGACGGGTCTGCAGACTGTATGTCGACGGCGAGCTTTTCGCGACGCAGGATTGGAGCCAAAACTATTCTCAGCATCCGTGGGAAGAGTCGAAAAACCGCAATTCCAAGAGTCTTTCTTTCGCGCCGAGCCACGAGATCCGGCTTTTCCGGGTGGGCTATCTCGCCGACGGCGAGAATGAAGGCGAAGATCCTTCAACGCTTGTCGCCTCGCATTACAACAACGGCGATCCGCTTAGGTATGAACTCTCCGCGCCGACGCGGCTTGTCGACATGCGCCAGAAGGATTTCAGGCTGAAATCGGCGCTCAACCCCGTCTCCGGACAGAGACTCCGTCCCGTCGCCGCTCTGGACGGGACCGTCTCGTGGCGGACGGACGATCCGTACGGGCGCATTCTCCAGGGAGAGGGCGTTCCTTCGCTTGCGCCTCGCTACGCGGGCCAGTACTACCGCGATACCGTCAGCGGCAGACTCTATCTCGCATCGGGCAACGGGGCTCCCGGCGACTGGAGAGGTTTCGTCTACGCCTCGGACATCGGCGACATTCTCGTTCAGAGCGTGGGCGGAGTGTCGCTTTTCGGCGGCGGAAACATCGTCATCGGTTCCGCCGAGCCGTACCGTGAAGTCGTCGACGTTACGGCAACGGGCGCCGTCGGCGACGGCATCGCCGACGATACCGCGGCGATCGCCGAGGCGCTGCGCATCGCAAAAACGGGCGGCAAGGCTCTGTACTTCCCGGTCACCGCGCCCGGCGGCAGCTACCGCGTCACGTCGCCGATAGAGTTGGACGGCACGATCGGCGTGTCCGGCGCGAACGGCGCAAGGATCGTCAGTGACAGGACGGTGTTCGCCGTCACCGGCTCCGACATCAGGATTTCCGATCTCGCCGTCGTTTCGTCCGGTTCGACGGCGGTCGCTGTTTCCGGCGCCCGAAGAGTCAGGTTCGAGCGCGTCGCGGTCGAGTCCGCCGGTGTCGCGTTCGGAATCGAAAACGCTTCGGACGTCTGGATCGAAAGCGCGAGCGTCGCATCCGCGCTCGCGGGCGTGAAACTGACCGGTTCGCGGCGCGTGAGCGTATCGAACGGGGCGTTCGAGGGGTGCGCGTGCGGAGTTTCTTTCGAAGGCGGGAATTCGTCGTCGCTGGTCACCGCCAACGTGTTCGTCGATTGCGCGATCGGCGCTGCCGCTTCGTCCGGCGATGCCGATCTCGTGTTCGCGCGGAACGTCTTCGACAACTCTTCGGACAAAGGTGTTCACCTGAACGGTGCGAAGCGCGTCAACGTGAAGGCAAACATTTTCCGTGCCTTTCCGGCGGCGGCGACGCCGATAGCGTGCTTGTCTTCGTACTCGGCGATTTCCGGCAACAGCATCGCGCGCTCGACGCCCGACGCGACGCTTGCCGACATCGTGCTTACCGGCAGCGACGCCGTCACGGTCGGCGGCAACGTGATGGACGGGCGCATAGTCACCGACGGGGCGACGCGAATCGCCGAGAGCGCCAATCTGAAAGCGGAATGATTCAACGGAGGACCTCAAAATGAAAAACATATCGATTTCGGTTTTCGCGGCTCTCGCCGTCTGCGGGAATCTCACGGCAGGCGGGGTTTCCGGCAAACCGCTCTCGCTTGAAGACATACAGGCCGTCGGTTTCAGGACGATCAACGGAGAATCGGTCGTCGGGAGCGGAAATATAGAAATTCCAGGCTCCGGCGATTACAAGGCCGCCGTAAACGCGGCGGACTTCGGCGCGATCGGCGACGGCGCAACCGACGATACCGCCGCGCTCGCGGCGGCGCTCGCCGAGGCGAAGAAATCCCGCAAGCCGCTTTATCTGCCGATGACGGCGTCGGGAGGCGCGTACCTCGTTTCCGGGCCGCTGACGCTTGAAGGTCCAATGTCGCTTTCGTCCGCGCTCGGCGTGAAACTTGAAGCGCAAAGCGGTGATGCGCTCAAGGTGAAAGGCTCCGGCGCGAGAGTTTCAAATCTTACGGTAGAGGCGGCGCAGGGCGCCGGTATCGCCGTGACGGAAGCTTCGGACGTGATACTTCGGGATGTCATCGTCAATGCGGCGGCGACCGACGGTATCGCCGTTTCCGGTTCGTCCGGCATCCGCCTCGAGCGCGTCGTCGTGAAAAACGCCGCCTCGAACGCCGTCAGGCTCGGAGCCGGGGCGCGGAACATCCATATACGCGAATGCCTTCTGGCGCTCTCGCCGAACGGCGTTTATTTCGATCAAAACGCCGCCGGAGCTATAATCGTGAACAATCAGATCGACTGCAGCCGATACGCTCTTGCCGGAACCGCCTTCGACAAGGACGCTCCGGATCTCGGCGCGACGGTCGCCAACAACACTTTCAACGCCGGCGGAGTCAATTTGACGGGCGGGGTAAGGCTCAACATAACCGGCAACAGTTTCCTTCACTTCAAAGGCGACGCGATCGCGCTGCAGCTGTCGGGGAGCGCGGAGCATCCTCTGCGCGATTCGACCGTAACCTGCAACACCTTCGGCAGCTTCGCCGACAACTACTCCAATCCAGACGGAGCGATAATCGTCTCCAGCGCCGAAAAACTCGTTATCCGCGGCAATGTGCTCAGGCGCATGAGCGATTACTACAAGGCGATCACCGGCTCGGGCAAGGTCGATATCGTCGTTGCCGGTTCGAAGAAGGTGATCGTTTCGGGCAATTCAGTGGAAGGGGCGATCGACGTTTCGTCCGGAAACGAAGGCGTCGTCGCTTCCGGCAACGCGACCGTCCGGTAGGGTTTTTATGAAACGTCTTCTTTTGACGGCCGTGTCCGTGTGGACGTTGACATCGTCCGCCGCACGGGAGGTTGAGGTTTCCGTCGGCTGGGACCGGCCCCGCGGAGCGATCCGCGAGGTGAATTCCGTCGGTCAGCCGCCGGTCACGGGATGGGTCGGGACGAATATGTTCCACCACCTTGAAAAAATCGGTGCGAAGTATTCGCGCCTTCACGATGTCGGCGGGCCGTACGGCGGAGGGCGGTTCGTCGACATTCCGAACGTCTTTCCCGATTTCGACGCCGACGAGACTGATCCGAAAAATTACCGTTTCCAGTTTACCGACAAGCTTCTTGAAGGGCTTGTCGCCGCGGGCTGTGAACCGTTCTACCGGCTCGGTGTTTCGATTGAGAACAATGCGCATATCGAGCGGCGTCACATAATGCCGCCGAAAGATTTCGCGAAGTGGGCGCGGATCTGCGAACATATTATCCGTCATTATACCGAAGGCTGGGCGAACGGTTACAGAATGAAGATCACCTACTGGGAAATATGGAACGAGCCCGATCTCTACCAGTACCCGGATCTGCCCGGAGAAGAGGCGTACAAGAGCGCCATGCTGTGGGCGGGGCCTTTCGATGAGTATATCCGCCTCTACATCGAGTCGGTCACATATTTAAAGAAGAAGTTTCCGCACCTTAAATTCGGCGGCTACGGCAGCTGCGGTTTCGGAATCGCGACCTACGCCCCCGGCGGGAAGCGAGTTCGCGATTTTCAGTCCCGAGAGATTCTGGCCAAGCGGTTTTTAAAGCGCGTTAAAGAGACGGGCACTGCGCTCGACTTCTTCTCGTTCCACGCGTACGATACGGCGGCGAACATCTACGAGCAGTGCCGCTACGCGCGCAAACTTGTCGACGAGGCCGGGTTCGTCAATACCGAACTCTCCTTCAACGAATGGCTTTGCCGCAATATGCGTACCGGCAGCGCCGAGCAGGCGGCGGAGTCGGCCGCGACGCTGATCGGACTGCAGAAGCTCGGCATCGAGACGGCGATGATCTACGACGCCAAAGTCGGCCGCAACGGTTATGCGCCGCTCTTTCACCCGATTACGCGCCGTCCCCGAAAACCGTACTATGCGTTTTTGTATTTCAACGAACTTAAAAAGCGCGGCACGGAAGTGGAGACTTCGTGCACCGGCGAGGACGGCGTCTGGGCGCTCGCGGCAAAAGGTCCCGACGGCCGCGCGGCGCTTCTTATGGCGAACACGACCGACGAGGAGAAGCCGCTTTCGCTCGATCTTAAAGCGAAAATATCCGGTTGCCGGGTGACCGATAAAACTCGAAGCGATGTTGAAGTTCACCTGCCGACATTTCTCACGCCGCGTTCGGTGGTGCTCGTCAGATTTCAGGAGGTAAAATGAAAAGTCTTGTTTGCGCGGTTTTCTGCGCTGTCGTATTTCTTTCTCTTCCGGCGTCGGAAAATTCCGCGAAGTCACCGACATACTCTGTCCGGCTCGACACGTCGCCCGGGCGCGTCAAATCGCCGCTCAAGGTCGATATGCCGCTTGTCGGCACGCTGCGTCCGCGCTCGACGAAGGAGATCAGATCGTCGAACTGGATGATCGGCTGCGAGACTCTTGACCGCGATTTCGCGAAGTTCGACGAGTATAAGGAATTTCTGCCGCCGCTCGGATGTAAGACGATCCGCCTGCAGTGCGGCTGGCACAAGTGCGAGAAGGTGCGAGGTGTCTACGACTTCGCCTGGCTCGATGAGCCGGTGGATTTCGCGCTCGCCAACGGCATGAGCGTCATTATGGAGACGAGTTACGGCAATAGGCTTTATCCGGGCGGCGGCGGCGAAGATCTCTCGGGCGGTTTCCCGACATCTGAGGAGGCGCTCGC
>JAFVZE010000232.1 GCA_017508315.1 Kiritimatiellia bacterium
TGGCCGGTATTGCGTTCGCTGCCGTTCGTCTACCCGGATGTTCCCGAGTATGACGAATGCAAGACGACATACATGCTTGGAGACAACCTGCTCGTCGGCGCGTTTACCGATACGCTCAACGTTCCCGAGGGAAAATGGTATGAATGGCGCTCGGATGTGAAGGTGACAGGTCCCTGCAGGCTTCCGGTGCCGGTAACGCCTCAGTGGGGAGGCGCGCTCTACGTCAAAGCCGGCGCGGTCATCCCAACCTGGCCGGAAGTCGAATGCATCGATAGCGGCTATCGCAAGGATGTGATTCTTGAGGCATACGTCGGCGCGGACGGTGAGAGCGAACTCTACGAAGACGACGGCCTTACGCTCAAGTATAAAACGGATAAACTTTACGCATGCATTCCGCTCAAGCTTACCGAAAAGGACGGAACGACCCGGCTGACGGTCGGTGCGCGCAAGGGAAAATTCGGCGGGGCGAAAGCGAAGCGCGACATCACGGTCAGGTTCCACGGCTTCAGCGCCAAACCGAAAACGGTGACGGTTGACGGCAAGGTGGTAGAAGGCACATGGTGCGAGAAGACGCGCGTATTTACTCTCGCCTCCGTTGAAGTCGGTGCAAAAGGGGCGGTGTTTGAAGTAAAATGAAGTTAAGGAGGCGGCCATGAAAACGCTGATACTGGGAGTGTTCGCTTTCTGTGCGGCATGTCGGGTATGTGCTGTAACTACTTATGCGCTGATGGGGAGCAGACAGCCGGTCGGGACGGATGTCAGGTTTTCGGTAACCGATAACTGGAACGAGAGCAGATTTCCGGTTTCAGATCCGGCAGACACGAAATTTCGGATTTTCGGTCACGGGCGTACGCTGCTTAACGATCTGCCGGACGACTTCATGATTTACGGAATCGAATATACACAAGGGGCCGCGGCAGGCACGATCAGGGGAAACCCCTTGAATATTCATAAAGGCGGAATATACGTAGGCGCCAAATCTTCCGGTGTCGTCACCCAGCGTTTTGAAAACGCGCTTAATTTCCGCGAGGCGTCAAGTCTGAATGCGGTCGATCCCGGCGATTGCCTGTATCTGGCCGGACCGGTAAACCTTCTGGCGGCGGATCCGGGCGACCGGAAGCTCAATTTCGGAAGCTCGACGTCGAAGGGCACGATCGTGGTCGCCGGCGGTCTGCGAAGCGAGGAGGTTTCTCCGAGCTGCTATGAAAAAGAGACAGTTCTTTCGGGCTGTACGGTTGTATTCGCTTCCGATGTCTATCTGCCTCATGTCGGTCTGCAGCACGGCGCACATCTGATAATCCGCGGAGGCGCGCGCTTCGAACCGTGGGGCGCGGTTAAAAATCCAAACGGCGTCGCCGTCACTTATTCAAAGTTCGCGAACGGCACGGTCGATATCGAGGACGGTTTTTTCGTTCCGAGCGGAAAGATGATTATCGGGCAGGTGGCCGGACAGCGCGTTACGCTCAATATCCATGAAAAGGGGATTCTTGATTCCGGCAACGGAGGTCTGCGTCTTGGAAACAACGGATACGCTGATATAAACGTCCGCGGCGGAACATTCTTCTACCGGTCGAACGGCGATGCCAATTTCGCCGAACACGGTTCCACCCGTCTTAATCTGTATTCCGGGCGGGTGGTCGTCGGGAACAACGGAACCGGCGACGATAGGCTCAAGATCTACAGCACCTCCACGAAAGATCCGGTCGAGGAGAAGAACACCGTCAATCTCGCAGGCGGAGAACTCGTATGCTGCGGTTTTAAAAACGAAACTCCCGACAGCTTGCGCAAAAACGATCCGATTTATCTCTATTTAGATGGCGGGATATTGCGTTATCGTCTTTCCGGCGACGCTTTCTTTTTCAAATTCGGCGGCAATGCGGAGCAGATCAAGGCGATAGTGCGCTCGGGAGGATTTAAGATCGATGTCCGCGACAACGATGTCGTGTGGAA
>JAFVZE010000233.1 GCA_017508315.1 Kiritimatiellia bacterium
ATGCCGCCGACATCAACCGGCGGCTCGACGAGGTCGAGACTTTCGTGTCGCGGCGCTCTTCGCTTTCCGAAGTGCGCGGACTGCTCGGCGGCGTCCGTGATCTTGAGCGGCTCATGGCCAAGGTGATGGCGTTTCGCGCCAATCCCCGCGATCTGAAGGCGCTTTCGGCGAGTCTTGCGCCGCTGCCGGAACTGAAGCGGTCGCTTGCGGACTGCGCGGATGCGCTTGCGCAGATCGAATCGAGACTTACCTGCGAGGACGAAACGGTGGCGTTGCTTGAACGCGCCATAAGCGAAGATCCGCCGGTGGCGCTCGCCGACGGCGGTTTCATCGCGGAAGGCTACGATGCCGAACTTGACGATCTGCGCAGCGTGGCCGGAGAAGGTCGACGCTGGCTTGTGGAGTTTCAGGCGCGGGAGCAGGAGCGTACCGGAATCCGCAATCTCAAGGTGAAGCACGTTTCAACGTTCGGTTTTGTGATCGAGATTCCCAAGGGATCGCTTTCTCTGGTTCCCGAAGACTATCAGCGGCGCCAGACGCTCACGACCGGCGAGCGTTTCGTAACCGAGGAGCTTCGGGAGTACGAACGCAAGGTAACGGGCGCGGAGGAAAAGGCGATAGCCATCGAACAGCGCATCTACCGGGAGATTCTGGAGAAGATCGCTGTGCGTGCGGATTCCGTGCAGGAATCCGCGCTGGCGATCGGCGAGCTTGATGTCGCGCTCGCGCTCGCCGACCGCGCGCTTGCGGCGGGATATGTCCGCCCGGTGGTGGACGGGAGTGACCTGCTGGAGATCGTCGATGGCAGGCATCCGGTCGTGGAGCAGCTGCCCGATGCCGAGGCGTTTGTGCCCAACGATGCCCGGTTGGATACTTCCGGCAGCCAGATAATGCTCATAACCGGACCGAACATGGCGGGAAAATCCACATACATCCGGCAGGTGGCGACGATAGCGGTGATGGCGCACATCGGTTCTTTCGTTCCGGCTTCTTCGATGCATATCGGAGTTCTCGACCGGGTGTTCACCCGCATCGGCGCGGGAGACGATATCGCCAGAGGCCGTTCCACGTTTCTCGTCGAAATGCAGGAGACCGCCGAGATCCTCAATAACGCCACTTCAAGGTCGCTGGTGGTGCTCGACGAAATCGGACGCGGGACGTCAACCTTCGACGGCATTTCCATCGCCTGGTCCGTTGCCGAGTATCTGCACGGCAAGACCAAGGCGAAAACGCTTTTCGCGACGCATTACCATGAGCTTACCGATCTTGCCGACGCGTTTCCCGGGATCAAAAATTTCACGGTCAAGGTCAAGGAGGAAGGCGGGCGCATCGTGTTTCTGCGCCGGATCGCGCCCGGCGTCGCCGAAAAGAGTTTCGGCATCCATGTCGGGGCGATGGCCGGTCTGCCGCAGGAAGTGGTGGGCCGGGCGGCGGAGATACTGAAGAATCTCGAGGCAAGCGAAATAGATGTCAACGCGCCAAAGGCGGTGCGCAAGGCGCGGCGGAAACTTTCGGAGATTCCCGGGCAGATGACGTTCTTCTGATGAACCGGATACTTTTCGAGCAGAACGAGATTTCCGACGGCATCGCCGTATTCGGCGGAGTCAGGGCCGAACATGTGGTGAAGGTGCTGCGCGGCGAACCCGGTCAGACGTTGAAAACCGGTGAAATTGACGGAGCGATAGGATTTTCCGTCGTCGAGTCGATAGAGGGAACCTCCGGAGGTTTCACGGTTCGCGCAAAAGTGTCGCATGATCGCGAAAGTCTTAAACCGTGGGTCGATCTGGTGCTGGCGCCGCCCCGTCCGCGGGTGATGAAGCGGTTGCTGCCGCAGCTTGCCGCGATGGGCGCGGGCAGGATCGTGCTGGTTGGCGCAAAGAAGGTCGAAAAAGATTTCTGGGGGGCGACGCTGCTCAAGGAGGAGATTTACCGTCCGTTGCTGATCGAAGGACTGATGCAGTCGGGGACGAGCGTTCTGCCGGTCGTTGAAACTCGCCGGAATTTCCGCAGGTTCGTTAAAGAAGAGCTGGATGCTGCTTTCCCCGGTGCGGGACGCAGGATTGTCGCTCATCCTTATGAAAAAACGGAAAAAACGGGGTCTGTCCCCAAAAAAACGGGGTCTGTCCCCGATTCAGGTCGGGTGTTGCTGGCCGTCGGTCCCGAGGGGGGCTGGAGCGAGGATGAGGTCGAACTTCTGGAGGCTCACGGATTCGAACGGTATTCGCTGGGAGGACGGATACTGCGCACCGACACCGCTCTTATCGCGTTGCTGGCCAGACTGGGCATGAAGGAGACGCCGTGTTTATAAACCGCGCATCATCGGTAAAGTTGTGATATAATATTTCACAAGCATGGCCAAGTTCAAACTGACAAAAACGGAATTGAAAACGCAAACCGACGCGTTGAAGCGCTTTTGCCGTTTTCTGCCCATGCTTCAACTCAAGAAACAGCAGCTTCAGTCCGAAATCGCCGGTATCGCCGCCAAAGCCGACGCTGTTGCGGCGAAGGAGAAGGAAGTGCGCTCGTCTCTGGAGCGTTGGGCGGGGCTTTTAGCCACCGATGAGAGCCAACTTGAAGGTCTGGTCAAGATTCTCGGCGTGAAAACCGGCGAGGCGAACATAGCCGGCGTAGCCATACCGACTTTTGAATCGCTCGACATTGACGTCAGGAAAATCGACCCCTGGTCTACGCCGGCGTGGGTCGATGACGCGGTCGTGGCGGCGAAGGAAATACTGACCCTTCGGCAGGAACGTGCCGTTTACGACGAACAGCGCAGACTGGTGACGGAGGAGCTGCGTCAGACGAGCCAGCGCGTCAATCTTTTCGAGAAGGTGAAAATTCCCGAGTGCAAAGAGGCGATCCGGGTCATCAAGATCGCGCTCGGCGACGAGCAGACCGCTGCAGTCACTCGCGGCAAGATCGCCAAGAGCCGGGGGAGCGGATCTGTGCAGGAGGAGACGGCGCGATGATCGTGAAGATGAAACATCTCGATCTTGTCTGCGTCGCGGCGGAGAAAAGCGCGGCCTTGGAGCGTCTGCGCGAATTCGGCGCCGTGCATCTCGATCTTTCCGGCGCCTGCGGCGGCGCATTTGCAGCCGTAAAAAAGGAATTCGCCGATGCGGAGAAAGCGGTTGGGATTATCCTCAGGGCCCGCGCCGATATGGAAGAGGATTCCGCTCCGGTGCGTCCGCGCGGGACGGCGGAGATTCTGACGCTGGCCGAAGACCGCTTGCGGCTTGAAGAGGCGCGGGAGGAATTGCGCCGCGATATCGCCAGATACGAGCCTTACGGCGATTTCGACCCGGAACTCGCCCGCAAACTGCTTAACCGGGGAATCGAAATCGCGGATATTCTTCCGTCGCCGCTGCCCGAGATGCGTCTTTCGAAGATGCGCGAAAAACTCGCGAGGGTGGAGAACCGCATCGCCATCGACAGCGCGAAGCTTGCGCAATCGGACGAAAAAGTCATCTTGTCGCAATATCCCGGACTTGCCGATCGCATCGCATTCGCCGCCGCAGAGGAGGCGATGGAGGAGCGAGGCGCGGTCGCGTTCGTTTCCGGCTGGGTGCCGGAGACGGCGGTCGAAGAACTGCGCCTTGCGGCGAAACAGGAATGCTGGGGGCTGCTGCTGCGCGATCCGGTCGAGGGCGAGGAGCCGCCGACTCTGGTCGAGCCGCCTAAGATATTCCGTCCGGTGAAGGCGCTTTTCGACGGACTGGGAATCGCGCCGGGATATACCGAAGCCGACGTCTCCGTGCCGTTCATGTGCTATTTCTCGCTCTTTTTCGCGATGCTGGTCGGTGACGGGGCGTACGGGGCGATTTTCCTTGCCGCCACGCTCTGGGGATGGAAAAAATACCGTGAGCGACCCGGTAATGTGCTCATGAAATCGTGGCTCGTGATGCTCACCGTCTTCTCGTCGGCGACGGTTCTGTGGGGGATTTTGTCCAATACCTGGTTCGGGGCGCAGATTCCGTGGTGCGCGTCGTGGCCGACGGTACGGTGGCTTGCCGATCCGAGCTATCAGAACATGATGCTTCTGTGTTTTACGATCGGCGTCTCGCATCTGATGCTGGCGCGGTTGTGGAACGGCGTCTGCAAGATCAACGACACGACCTGTCTCGCCGAATTCGGCTGGGCGGGGATTCTTCTTTTCATGTATTTCGTCACCAATTCCATCGTCGGCATTTTCGCTTCGATTCCGGCGGCGATGTATTGGGTCTTCGGCGTTTCGCTGGTCGCGGTTTTCGCTTTCACGGTGAAGCCGTCGGAGCTTAAAACGCGCGGCGC
>JAFVZE010000234.1 GCA_017508315.1 Kiritimatiellia bacterium
ATGAACGATTCGCGCATATACGCGGTGTCGGGCGGATTCAAGGTCGCGGAAATGCTCATTTTCGGCAAAACGCTCAACGTGTTCGAAACGGCGCGGGTCGAGGCCTATCTCCAGCGCAAATGGTTCAACCGTGACGCCTGGGGCGTAAACGGCAATGCGTTCCTGAGCAGAGTGCGCGCATACAGGCATAAATCGGGAAAGGCCGGCGGGGTCCAGTTGCCGGTGGATGTCGCCGAAGGGGAAAAGCTCACCATCGGCCAGCTTCGCGGCGGCCGCGGCTTCAACAACCCCGCGATCGTGAAGTC
Source organism: Kiritimatiellia bacterium (assembly GCA_017508315.1). GTDB lineage: Bacteria > Verrucomicrobiota > Kiritimatiellia > RFP12 > UBA1067 > UBA1067. Next base: position 306 of record JAFVZE010000234.1, read on the forward strand.
CGGTTCCGGCAAACTGGAGATCCTCGACGCTTCGCGCTACGGCGGCGAAATAAAGATGAATGAAGGGACGCTTGAATTCACCTCACGGGAATTGCCGCAGACTCTGCCGTACGATTCCTTTCTGCATTTCGACGCGTCTTCCGTCGATTCGCTCGTCACCAACACCGCCGGCGAATTTGTGATGCTTCGGAATCTTTCTCGGAAGTCGGCTTACAAACTGCATGAGATTTTCGCCCGGCCGAGCGGAGAGATATTGCCGGAGATTCTGCTTGACGAGTTCGGCCCCGGCAAGCATGCGCTCGATTTCGGGGATTATGTCGAGAACGATTTCAACCGCGCGCTTACGTTCACGACCAATGAGACGGAGGCGGTTTCGTCCGTTGTCGCACGGCCCTCGGGCATTATCACGGTAATAGCGGTAATAGGCGCTCAGCGCGGCGGCGGCGGTCTGTTGCGCAGGGAAAGCAATGTCGGTTACTTCGCGCGCGGTTCCAGTATTCCGGCACGATACAACGTCATCCTTTCGTCCTCCGGCGGGTATTCATCGGGGAACGGGCTTACCGACAAAGAATACGTTACGGCGATGATCGATTCGCTTCCGGTCGATTATGCCAAATCCGGCTACATCCACCCCGGTTATCAGGTTATAGCCGTCCGCTCGCCCGGTCACGGAGCCTCGATCGGAATCGGCAGCGTTCCCTGGGGCGCCGGCGGAATGCGGCTCTGCGAATTTGTCGCATGGAACCGCACTTTGACCGATGACGAAATGCGCGACGCTTCGGCGTATCTCATGAAGAAATGGTTCGAAAAGACGGCGCCCGGATATGAAGGGGTGAAGTCGGGAATAAGGAAGATCGCCGCCGCCGGCGATGTCAAGATCAATGTCGATTCGGACGTTGCGAAAGTAGGAAAGATTTCGGCCGTCGGCGGACGTATAGAGAAGACGGGCGACGGAATTCTTGAATATGAATCGGCGGCGGTCGATGAAATCGCCGTTGTCGGAGGAGGTTTGAAAAAGAGCGCCCGCAATGAGGTTTCTTCCGCCTGTGAGCTGGCGGCAGATCCGGCTCTGCATCTTGATGTCACCGATAAGACAAGCATGCGCGGCGAAACGGTAGACGGCGAGCGCAGGGTTTATGAATGGTATTCGCAGGGTGACCGCACCCTGATGGCGACGGTGCCCTATTGGATCGACGGCAACAATTCCACCAGTTACGTCAAACGCAGGTACGCTCCGTATCTGTCGTCCGAGGTCAAGCTCAACGGACATGAAACTCTCGATTTCGGACCGTTTACCGTTGCGGCCGGCGGCAGGGCGCTTTCCTTGTCGCATACTTTTGACGCCGTCCGTTCGGCGTACATCGTCTGGGCGCCCCGCGACGACAGCCGCGGAAACTATTTCGGAAGTTCCGACGGCACAGGCGAATCCAATCACGAGCTGTACGATTTCCTCCGTTCGTCCGATGCCACGAATACCGCGTCGCTGGTGATGGGAAACGCCACCACCGACCATGTGTGCGGAGGTCGGATATTGACGAACGGAGTGAATGTCGCCGCTACGGTTGTTCCCAAGGCCGGAGTTTTCATGCTTACCGAGTTTCATCCTGCCGCCGCCGCGCACATTTCCTCCATCGGCACCGACCGTGATGTGGCGCGTTTCTCCGGCGGCATCAGGGTCGCGGAAGTCGTTCTTTACGAACGGGAGCTCAGTGAGCGCGAGAAGGTCGCGACGCGCAACCATCTGATGAAGAAATGGTTCAACGCCGAGGCGGAGCCGTTGCCGGAAGAAGAGACGGACGAGGGGTTCGTCAGATTTACGGTTTCTGGCGAAAATGAAATCGATGTCGGCGGCGGTGCCCGTATCAATCTGCTTGCCGGAGAAGGTGAATTCAGAAAGTCGGGGACCGGCGCTCTCAGCGTCGTCGATCTTTGCGGTTTTACCGGAAGTGTCGTGGTCGCCGAAGGAGAACTGAAACTGGCAGGCCGCAATCTTGTCGAGCCCGGTGCGCTCGTTGCGCGCGATTCGCTTATTTTTCACGCCGATGCCGCGAGCGGGATTACCGCCGTTACCAACGACAACGGGAAAATCGAGGTGACGGAGTGGAAATCGAAACTTGACGACGGCTGGTCTGCGATACCGTTTTACGACACTCACCGTCCGACGCTCGTCAAGGCGTACGATCTGAACGGAGATTATGTTGTCGATATGGGCATGAAAGGCGATAGACAGGCGATGCTTTTCGCCAAGGACGGCGTTACCAATCTTCTGGAAAACATCGGCAGCGTTTTCTGGATTGTCGGCTCTCACAACGGCGGCGGGTATCTCCTCGGTGGGGGGCATCATTACAATAACTGGAATGGAGGATTGTTCAACTTCATGCGCGGCAGCCCCAGCGGGCGGGGCGACAGCCCGGAGTATTCGCTTTTGAATAATGCATCGGGCGACAGTTGGCCGTCGCCGTGGAATCTGCAAGGTGCGGTCTGGCGCCTTGACGGGGCGGAGGTAAATCCGGTCGAGACCGGACTTTCCGGCGGCTGGGATCTGATTTCAATGAATATCGTCAACACCACCTATCCGACAACGAACGCCGACGGTTTCGCCTTCGACGGCCGCGGCATCAGTGAAAATCCCGGCGGGTATGTCGATTACATGGGCTGTCAGCGTCTTGCGGAGGTTCTCATCTACAACCGCAGACTTACGGATGAGGAAACCCGCTCCGTTGAGGCTTATCTTGCCCGCAAGTGGCGCTTCAAGGGTACGAACGCCGACGTTGCCAATTCCGTCGGGGTCGTGCTTGGTGACGATACTTCGCTCGATCTCGGCGGGAACCGCCAGTATCTCGCTTCGCTCTCAGGAGCGGGCAGCGTCAGGAACGGCGTTTTGGCCGTCGGCAGCCTTGTCGTCGACGCCGCCGATGATGACATCCGCCCCGTTTTCGCCGCCGATGCCGCGCTTTCGGTCGAGAGCGGAATGCGCATTGTATTGAAGAACGCTTCCGCCGTCGCCGCCGGTGATGTTGTGACCGTTCTCGACTGTGAACTTGTGAACGCCGAAAATCTCGGTGATGCGGTCATTGTGGCGGAAGGTATGCCCGACAGCGTAAGAGCGCGTCTCAGATACCGCAACGGCGTGCTGGCGGTTCACGTTGTTCCCGCGCCGACTTTCATAATCGTCAGATGACAGATAAGAAATTTGCCGAACAAGGAAAAGATGTTGATTTTCCCTATTGTGTTCGATTCTGAAATATGATATACTACGCATCGTTTTCCACCTGCTCGGGTGGTGAAATTGGCAGACACGCATGCTTGAGGTGCATGTGGAGAGATCCTTGCGGGTTCGAGTCCCGCCCCGAGCACCAATAAACCCCGGTAAGGGGTTTTTTTGTTGCCACTTGCGTTTGGCGGGAAAATAGGGTATAATACGCGAAAATTTCGAAAGGAAAAGAAGAATCAATGAAGAGCGATATCCATCCGAATTACGACGAGGCGACCATCACTTGCGCTTGCGGCAACGTCATCAAGACGCGTTCGACCAAGAAGGCCATGACGGTCAACACTTGCTCGGCCTGCCATCCGTATTTCACCGGTGCCAAGACGATGGTTGACACCGAAGGTCGTGTCGACTCGTTCAAGAAGCGCTACGCGAAGTTCGCGAAGTGAGCCTCTTTCGCGGCGAATGAGCCGTTTTTGGAGGCGGATTTGATCGACGCCGGACAGATCAGAGACGTTTTGGGTCGCCTGGAAGCCGTTGAAGCGGCGCTGGGCGACTCAGATGTTTTGCAGGATCGTCGCCGCTACCGTTCGGCGCTTTCCGAACATGCTTTTCTCAAGCGTCTCGAATCCGCGTTTGAGAAATACGAAAAGGCGCTCGGCGATCTTGAAGCAAGTCGGGAGCTTCTCGAAGATCCCGACTTTCGCGAGGAGGCGGAGAAGGAGGTGTCCGCAATCGAATCCGATCTTCCCGAGCTTGAGCGCGGAGTTTTGGCCGCGCTCCTGCCTCCCGATCCGCTTGAAGAGCGCAATGCTGTGATGGAGATCCGCGCAGGTACCGGCGGCGAGGAAGCCGCGCTTTTCGCCGGCAATCTTTTCCGGATGTATTCGCGGTATTGTGAATCGCGAGGGTGGAAGATTTCGGTGATGAATGAAAATTCCACTTCGCTCGACGGCTACAAAGAGATAGTCTTCACGGTCATCGGGGATGGTTCTTACGGGACGTTCCGTTTCGAAAGCGGAGGTCATCGTGTGCAGCGGGTGCCCGAGACCGAAGCGCAGGGGCGTATCCATACCTCCGCGGCGACCGTGGTCGTGTTTCCCGAGGCGGACGAGGACGACGAGCTTGACATTCCCGAAAAAGACATCCGCATCGATTTGTTCTGCGCCGGCGGCGCCGGCGGACAGCATGTGAACAAGACCGAGAGCGCCGTGCGCATGACCCACATCCCGACTGGACTGGTGGCGGTCTGTCAGGACGAGCGCAGCCAGATCCGCAACCGCGAAAAGTGTCTTGCCACGCTGAAGGCGCGCATTCTCGACCACAAGCGACGCGAAGAGGAGGCGAAACTGGGGGCGAGCCGTCTTTCGCTGCGCGGCAGCGGCGACCGCTCCGAACGCATCCGCACCTACAATTTCCCGCAGAACCGCATGACCGACCATCGCATCGATCTGACGCTCTATTCGCTCGACAGGATTGTCGAGGGGGAAATGCAGGGGCTTTTGGACGCACTTGCCGAAAATGACGTCGATGAGCGCATCAAGCTGGCTCTTGCCCGCACGGAGGGCGGCCGATGATCGGGAAACTTGTGGTCGTCGCCGGCGGAGGATCGTATCCGAGAATGGTCGTCGAAGGCGCCAAACGCGCCGGGGTCGCGAAGGTGGATGTGTTTGCGGTGCGCGGTTCCGCCGAACGCGCGACGCGCAAAGCGGCCGACGAGGTCATCGAAATCGGCATCGGAGAGATCGCCTCCGGCATCGAAACGATCGCGGAGCGCGGATATGACGGCGCGATTCTCGCCGGGCAGGTGAATCCGCTTTCGCTTTTCCGCAGCCGTTTCGACGAGCGCACCAAAGCGTGGCTTGCCGAACTGCCGGTGAAGACGGCGCACACGGTTTTCGGCAAACTGGTGGAGAAATTTTCCGAATACGGGGTGAAAGTGCTGCCGGCTTCGCTCTATATGGACGATTGCGTTCCCGGCGCGGGAGTTTTGACCGTGCGCGGCCCGACGGCGCAGGAAGAGGCCGACTTCCGCCATGCCGTCGAGGTCGTCGGGGACATGGGCGTGCATGATGTCGGACAGACGGTGATGGTGAAGTCCGGCATGGTGCTCGCGGTCGAGGCGTTTGAGGGAACGAACGCGGCGCTGCGGCGCGGAGGCAGACTCGGAGGTGCGGGGTCGGTCGTTTTCAAGGCGGCCCGCCGAGGTCACGACATGCGCTTTGACATTCCGGTAGTCGGGCTTAAGACTTTGAAAGTCATGAAAAAAGCCGGCGCTACCGCGCTCGGGTTTCAGGCCGGACGTCTCATCATGCTTGAACGGGAAAAAGTGATCCGCTTCGCGGATCGAAACGGAATCGCCGTCGTCGGATTTGAAAGCGGTCTTGAACCGGCTCCGCTCAGACCGTGAAAGTGTCGCGCTGATGATGGAAAGGCTGAAAATTTGGCTTAAGGCGATCCGGGTCGTGCAATGGACCAAGAACGGCGTCGTGATGCTCGCGTGGTTCTTTTCGGTGGCCGACGCCTCCCAGCGCGAAATCGTCCGCGGATGGGAGTCGTTTCTGATGGCGGTGGCGATGGCCGCGTCGTTTTCTTTCGTCAGTTCGTCGTTCTATCTTCTCAACGACGTTTCGGATTACGATGCCGACCGTCTGCATCCGGTCAAGCGGCTGCGCCCCGTCGCGGCCGGGATCATTTCCCGCATCGAGGCGGTAAGGGCCGCATTGGTTCTCTTCGCCGCGGGCTTTCTCTATCCGGCGCTGGTGGTCATGGTTCTGCCGTCGCGCACCGTCGCCTTCGGAACGGTTCTCGCATACACCGTGATGCAGTGTCTATACACCGGTTTCCTGAAGCGCGTTCCTTATGTGGACGTGATGACGCTTTCGGCGGGATTTGTTCTTCGCGCGGTCGCCGGCGCGGCGATCATTTCGGCTTACATTTCGCCGTGGCTTCTGGTGTGCACTTTTTCGCTGTCGATGTTTCTCGCGCTTTGCAAGCGGAAGAATGAACTGGAAACGGCGATGGAATCGCGCGCGGTTCTGAAGCATTACCATCCGAGGGTGTTGGCATCTCTGATCGTCGCCGCGGGTGCGGCGTCGTTTGCGGAGTATCTCGTTTATACTCTCACCTCGCGGATGGGCGGGCGTTTTCCGCTGTTGTGGATCACGTCGGTTTTCGTGTTTTTCGGCATCGTCAGGTATATGGTCCTCGCTTTCGGGCGCGGCGATGTCGGACATCCGGAGAAGGTGCTGCTCAAAGACCGGTTTCTCTGGCTGGCCATCGGAGGTTACGCGCTCTGCGCGGTGTCGGTTGTACTTGTCGGCAAATGATTTTGCCTTTGCGAAGGAGGTTCGGTAGTGAAAAAACTGTTTCTCGCGTTTGTTCTGTCATCCGTTCTCGCCGCGTCCGGCGGCGAAGACATGAAGGCGTTTCCGAACGGCGATTTCGAAGATCGCCCGAAGTTCGGCAGACGGAGTGATTTCGTCGAGATCCGTGAAGGAAGCGGTTTCAACGGTTCGGCGGGGCTGCGCATCAATCCGGTGGGGAACAAGCGGGGCTCTTTCCGCTTTGAAAGTTCTTTCACCCCCAAAGCGAAACAGAAATATCTGTTCACCACGCTCCGCCGGATCCACGGCAAACTGCGTCCGCACCAGTACTGGCAGTGCTGGGGCAAGGACGGCTGGTGCCGGGGGCAGAACTGGAACGTGAACGTCACCAAACTCGACGGCGGCTGGGAAAGGGTGGACGTCTCCATCTATTTCGAGGACGAAGAATGGGAAAAGGGAGATTGGCGCTTCTGCGTGGACGCCGCGCCGCCGGACGGGGTTTCGGCGGTGGACGGAAGTTATATGGAAGTCGATGACGCGAGGATTGCCGAAGACGATCCCGAATGGCACATCTCCAACGTATGGCCGACGCACAACTGGATTTTCAACGAGGAAGGTCATGTGCGTTTTCATTCGTCTTTCTTGGGGCATTTCATCCCCGAAGGCGGAGAGGCGGCGTACCGGTTCGTGCTGCGCGCCAACGACGGTAAGAAGCTCGCCGAACGCAAAGTGAAGCCGACGACTCCGGCGTTCACCGTCAAATTCGGCAGAATCGGCTACGAAGGTCCGGCCAAGGTCGAGATCACGCTTGCCGATGCGGTTTCGCGCAGAATCTGCGGCAAACGCGAGATCGAACTTGAAGTCCGTCCGACCTACAGGCCGAAACCGGGCGAAGTGTTCATCACCGAGGACGGCCGGACGCTGATAGACGGCAAGCCGTACATGCCGCTCGGGTTTTTCACTTCGCTGGTGCGCAACCGGGATATGGAGAAAACGGAGGAGGCGTTCAAAAAAATCAGCGCCGCCGGATTCAACTGCGTCATGGAATACTGGATCACGAGTCTGCGCGACGATCTGCCTCCGGACTATTACCGTCTCTGCCGCAAATACGGTCTCAAAGTCATCTACAATTTCTCCGGCGCCTACAAGCAGGACGTCGATGACATCGTCGCCGCCGCCAAACGCCATCTCGGGCACGGCATTCCGCTTCTGGCGTGGTATACGCTCGATGAAGCGACGCTGGCGCACATTCCGCCTATTACCCGCGCGCGCAGGGCTCTGAACGAACTTACCCCCGGTTTTCCGACCTGGCAGGTCAATATCCGTGAAATCCCTCCGTATCTCGGCGTCGCGGACGTTCTCGGCGGCGACCATTACCTCATCGGCCGTCATCAGGGCGTTCTCAAGCAGATGAACAAGTACATGTCGATCGCCAAATCGTGCCGGGCTTCCGCGATGTGGTACTGCCCGCAGTGCTTCAACTGGGCCAATTACGACCGTGACGCCAGAAACGACCGCGAGAAATATCTCGCCAAAGACATTGAACCTTCGGTCAACGAGATGCTGGCGATCGCGTTTCTGCACGCTTCACACGGTGTCAAAGGGTTTATCTTCTACATGTATGACGATATTTTCCGCGGTCCGGTGCCAGAGAAATACGCCAAGCGCTGGGAGGATGTGGCGGAAGTGGGGGGTGTGATGAAGTCGCTTGAACCTTTCATTCTTTCCACAAAGCCGATAACCGAGCTTGAGGTGGAGGATGTTCGCGGCAAGACCAGAGCGGTGGTGCTCACCGCCGAGGACGGCCGCAAACGCGTGCTTGTCATCGGACTTGATTACGAGAACGAGGCTCGATTCACGCTTCCCAGGGATTGTCGAGATTTGAAGCCCGTTTTCGGAAACGCCAAACTTGGCGCGGGAGGGCGCGTAAACTACAAAACCGGTCGCCGTTCGAGCGAACTGTTCCGCTGAAGTGTCAGGCGCAACAGAATTTTTGGAGAATCTTGCCGTCCGCCGTCGCTTCGGAATGAAGCCGGGCTTGAGGACGATTGCGGAAATCTGCCGGCGGCTCGGACATCCGGAGAAGGAGTTCAAGGCCGTACACATCGCCGGCACCAACGGAAAAGGGGCGGTCGCGGCGATTCTCGATTCGGTTTTCCGCGGCGGGCGCTACACCTCGCCGCATCTGGTGCGGCTCAACGAGCGCTTTTTTCTGCGCGGCAGTCCTGTCGAAGATGGTAAGCTTGAGCTTGTCGCCGCCACGGTATCGGCGGTTCTGCCTGACGATGCGACCTTTTTTGAAGCTTTGACGGCGGTCGCTTTCGAACTCTACGCGCAGGAGCAACCCGGAAGAGTGATTCTTGAAACCGGTTTGGGCGGCCGCTTTGACGCGACGAATATCTGCGAGAGCGAACTTTGCATAATAACCAAAATCGGACTCGATCATTGCGATTGGCTCGGGAGTACGATTTCTGAAATCGCCTCGGAGAAGGCCGGCATCATAAAGCCGGGCGTGCCGGTGGTGGTCGCCCGCAATTGCAGCGAAACGGTTGAAGTGCTGCGAAAAAGGGCGCAACAGCTGTCGGCACCGTTTTTTTATGCGCCGGATATTGTCGAAGATAGCGAAATTCCTGCTGATTTTCCGCTTAAAGGCGCATTTAACCGTGAAAATGCGTTGACTGCGCTTGCCGCGTTGAAAGTATTGGGGACAGACCCCGTAATTTCGCTTGCGAATGTGGTTTGGCCGGGGCGGTTTCAGGAGATCGGGCGCTTTATCGTCGACGGGGCGCACAATCCGCCGGCCGCCGAAGCGCTCGCCTTGGCGCTCGGAGCTGAGAAAGTTGATTTGATCGCAGGATTCTGCGCGGATAAGGATGTTTTGGATGTTTTGCGCATTCTCTCGCCGTTCGTACGGCGGGCGACGGCGGTAGCAACCAACAATCCGCGCTCGCTTTCCGCGCCGGCGGCGGCGGGTCTGATGCAAAAGGCCGGAATGGACGCGTCCGCGCAGAATGGCGGGCTTGAAGCCGCGCTTGCAGCGGCGGATCCGTCGCTGCGCACGCTTGTCTGCGGTTCGCTTTTTCTGGCCGGAGAGGCGATATTCCTTCTCGGAGCCTACCCGTGGGGAGGCGAAAGGCGTTTTGACGCTTCCGAAATTCTCCAAGCAATATGCGCTCACCGGATATCCGATTGACGCGGCAGGTCTGATTTTAGTATACTACTTGAACTTCAGTTTTTCGTGGAGGAGGTCTTCCACAAGGAAAACGGAGCATAAAGCAATAAAAGGTACGCAAAAATGGAAGCATACGCTATTCTTGAAACCGGCGGCAAGCAGTTGCTCGTCCGCGTCGGTGACAGGATCGAGATTGAAAAGCTCTCGGTCGAAGCGGGTCAGGACGCTGTTCTTGACACGGTTTGCGCGGTCTCCGACGGAACCACGCTCAAAGTCGGCACTCCCTATGTCGAGGGTGCCAAGGTCACGCTCGCCGTTGACGGTGTCAAGCGCGGCAAGAAGGTTGTCAACTTCAAGATGAAGCGCCGCAAAGGCGATCGCCGCAAGGTCGGTCACCGTCAGTCGCTCACCGTCGCCACGGTCAAGGCCATCGCTTAAGGGAGGAATTGAATCATGGCATCTGCAGCATCAGCACGTAACGGCCGCGACTCCAATCCGAAGTATCTCGGTGTCAAGGCTTATGACGGTCAGCTTCTCAAGGCCGGTTCCATCATCGTCCGCCAGCGCGGCACGAAGATCCATCCCGGCAAGAACGTCGGTCTCGGCCGCGACTTCACGCTTTTCGCCCTTAAGGACGGCAAGGTGAAATTCATCAAGGACGGCAAGTTCGTCACCATCGTCGAAGCCTGAGGCTTTCCCAGGCAAAGAATAGGAGCGGCTGCGTTTTTCGCGGCCGCTCCTGTTCTTTACATATTGAAATATCCCCATCCCGGTTACTGTAGTACAGTAACTGAAATGCGGATCGTTTGATGTTTCAAAAGGTCCAAAATTTTCGGTATTGCATTCTGACGCAAAAATGATATACTTTCCGCCCATTGTCTATCGGGAGATAGGCGGATGAAGAAAATTATGGTTGAGCAAAACAGAATAAAATCGCTAATAACCGATATAAAATCGGTTATGAAGGCTTGTTTTGCTCAGTTACTCTCCCTCAGGGGGGGGGGGTAATAGATCCTCCGTCGTCACTTGCAAAAGTGACTTGCAATATTTTCGCGACGTCTTTTATATGTCGTGAGTTGTTTCTTCTGTTCTTGAAATGCGGTTGTTTGTGTTCCTTGATGGGGCGCAGACTGTTTTGTAACCCAACAGCTTAACAAACAAATAAGGTAATAAAAATGAAGAAAATGCTAAAAAGTCTCAT
>JAFVZE010000235.1 GCA_017508315.1 Kiritimatiellia bacterium
AACAGCCGTCACAACCGCGATCGGGTTCACCTTCATGGCTTACCTCACTTTCTTTGATGCGTCTTGCCGGAAACCGTTTCCGGTTCGACGCTGAAAATACTACTCCTTTTTCCGTTCACCGTCAATAGGGGAAATTCAGATTCCGGGATCCCCGATGCGGACAGCCCGTTTATGATATAATCTGCACCGGATCGGGGTGCTGCCGGACACGGTGTCCGGGTGCTGAGAAAAGACCCGTCAACCTGAACAGGATAATGCCTGCGGAGGGAAAACGCAAATGACACAGCTGGAGTATGCCCGCAAGGGTATCGTCACCGAGGCGATGAAAACCGTCGCTTCCGAAGAAAATGTTCCGCCCGATGCGGTCGTCGCGGCCGTCGCGGAAGGAACGGCGGTCATCCCGCTCAATCGTCACCACGTGAACTGCCGCCCGGTCGGCACGGGACGGATGTTCACCACCAAGGTCAACGCCAATCTCGGACGGAGCGTAACCCGTTCCGGGAAAGGCGACGAACTGGAAAAACTCGATGTCGCGCTCGGGGCAGGAGCCGATTTCGTGATGGATCTTTCGGTCGGCGAAGACGTTAAAGCCATCCGCCGGGGAATGATCGCGGCGTCACCCAGACCGCTCGGAACGGTTCCCGTCTACGAAACGGTATCCCGGCTTAAAGGAGACATCCCGCACATGGATCCGTCGCTGATGCTGGACGTGATCCGGGAGCAGGCGGAACAGGGCGTTGATTTCATGACGCTTCATGCGGGGCTCCTGCTCGAACATATCCCGCCTGCGATGAGGCGCAGAATGGGGATCGTCAGCCGCGGCGGCGCGATCATGGCGGAATGGATGATGGAGAACAATGCCGAAAATCCGCTCTACACCCGTTGGGATGAAGTGCTCGATATTTTGGCCGAGCACGATGTCACCGTTTCTCTCGGAGACGGTATGCGCCCGGGGTGTCTTGCCGACGCGTCGGACGGCGCGCAGTTCGGAGAATTGGATGTTTTGGGCGAACTGACGGAAAGATGCCGGAAGCGCGGCGTTCAAGTAATGGTGGAAGGTCCCGGGCACATTCCTTTCGATCAGATCAGAATGAACATGGAGCGGCAGCAGAAAGTCTGCGGCGGCGCTCCGTTTTACGTACTCGGACCGGTGGTGACCGACATTGCGCCCGGATACGACCACATCACGAGCGCGATCGGCGCGACCGCGGCGGCGACATACGGCGCCTCGCTTCTCTGCTACGTCACGCCGGCGGAACACCTCGGGCTGCCGGATGCGCGCGAGGTGCACGACGGTGTGATCGCCTACAGGATCGCCGCTCACGCCGGAGACGTGGCGCGCGGTCTTCCCGGAGCGCGGGAGCGCGACGATCTGATGGCGGATGCGCGCGCCGCTTTCGACTGGGAGCGTCAGTTCGCGCTTTCGCTCGATCCCGCCGCCGCGAAAACGCGCTGGCTCAAAACGCGCAGTTTCACCGATGAAGCGCATTCCGACGACCACTGCTCGATGTGCGGAAAGGAATTCTGCGCCGTCAGAACCTCCCGCCGGATAAGAAAACTCCAGGAAACCCGATGTTGAAACACCCCCTTGCGCCCGGAAAACGGATGTGGTAAAATACGCGCCGTTTCAACCGAAAAAACCATGAACGTGAAGTTTTACCTCGGCAGCCTTCTTCTTGGCCTTACGCTTAGCGGCGCGGGGCGCGTTCTGGTATTCTAAAACACGGAAATCAAACAACCAGCAATAAAGCCCCGCTCGAAAAGAAGCGGGGCTTTTTCGTATATGAAAAAAGAAAGGAAAAGAGTGAAAGCGGAATCAGGACAGCCGATAACGGTTTTCGACACCACTCTTCGCGACGGAGAACAGGCGCCGGGATATTCGATGACGCTCGATGAAAAACTCCGCATGGCAAGACAGCTCGAACGGCTCGGGGTCGATGTGGTCGAGGCCGGTTTCGCCGCGGCGTCGCCGGGAGACTTCGAAAGCGTCCGGAAAATCGCCTCGGAGCTCAGGGAGTGCACCGTCTGCTCGCTTTCGCGGGCGCTCCCGAAAGACATCGACGCGGCGGCCGAAGCGCTCGACAAGGCGGCGAAACCCCGGATACACACTTTTCTCGCGACGAGCGATCTGCACCTCAGATACAAGCTCCGCATGACCCGCGAGCGCGCGCTCGAACAGATCCGCGACATGGTCGCCTACGCCCGCGGAAAATGCGCCGACGTGGAGTTCTCCGCCGAAGACGCCACCCGCACCGACCCGGATTTCCTCTGCGCGGCGGTTGAAACCGCGATCGCATCCGGCGCGACCACGGTGAATCTCCCCGACACCGTCGGCTACGCCACTCCCGAAGAAATCGCGAAAATGGTCACGGATATCCGCTCGCGCGTTCCGAACATCGGCAGGGCGGTCATATCGATGCACGTGCACAACGATCTCGGACTCGCCGTCGCCAATACGCTCGCCGGAATCATCGCCGGCGCGCGGCAGGTCGAGTGCACGATCGGCGGCATCGGCGAAAGGGCGGGAAACGCCGCGCTGGAAGAAATCGTGATGGGGCTTAAGACGCGCAAAGACTATTACGGACTCGAAAGCGGCGTCCGCACGGAGGAAATCGCCAGGACGGCGAGGCTGCTCACGTCGATAACCGGGGTGAAAATGTTCCCGTCGAAAGCGATCGTCGGCGCGAACGCTTTCGCGCACGAGTCCGGCATCCACCAGCACGGGGTCATGAACAACGCGAAGACATACGAAATCATGACCCCCGAATCGGTCGGCTTCAAAAAGACCGACCTCGTGCTCGGCAAACATTCGGGCAGACATGCATTCGCGCAGCGGCTGCAGCTGCTCGGCTATTCTCCGGCGGAAGAGCGGGTGAACGAACTCTTCGAGCAGTTCAAGCACCTTGCCGACAGGAAGAAAACCGTGACCGACCGCGACATAACCGCGCTTGCCGAATCGGAAGGAATGAGCGGACCGGCCGATTCGCCGCGCTACACTCTGGAATCTTTCGTCGTAACCAGCGGCAACAAAATGAGCGCGACGGCGAACGTGATTCTGAAGCGCGGAGAAGAGACCTTCCAGGATTCTGCGATAGGGACAGGCCCCGTATATGCGGCGATACGCGCCGTCGAGAAAATCATCGGCCATCCGTTCAGCCTGGACGATTATCATCTGAACGCCGTAACCGAACACCGCGACGCGCTTGGCGAAGTGACCGTGAAAATATCCGACGCCTCCGGCAGCTTCCGCGGCCGAGGAGTTTCTACGGACGTCAT
>JAFVZE010000236.1 GCA_017508315.1 Kiritimatiellia bacterium
GCTTTTTAGATGCGGCGATTTGCGCAGGACTGCGACCCGCCGACGTACTCGTGTACGTCAAGCGGTCGCAAGGACGCGAAAATCGCCCATATCAAAAGCAGAGTACGGTTGACGCGAAATCCGACGCGTTTTGCAAGTCATGTAGCGCACCAAAACGTCAGACAAAATCGCTTCGCTATCACTGTACAACAGTTGCACATTCGAGTAACCCATTACTCTGGAGTTTACCCATTTTTTGAACTTGTGACTTCCAAAAGTAAGCGAACGTAAGACGTGCGTTTACTTTCAGAAAGTTCGTTTACTTTTGGACGCGACGGTCAGAAATCGAAATATCGCGTCAGGCCGGACACAAAATCCATAAGCCACATCCAATCGTGCGCCGAAAATCCGTGGCGCTCGGTGCGGCGCACGTAACCGATTCGTTTTCCGATCGCTACGGTGTCGTAAGGTTCAGGAAACGCGACCGCAGGCAGTCCCTTTTCGCCGAGAAATTCCCAGACCGGACTTGCCGCGCGTACGGCGAGAAATTCACCTTCTGCGTCATAAAACGGATTGTCGAAGCCTTCCACAAGCAGCCTGCGCGGCGCCACGCAGGCGAGCAGAAGGTGCGAATCGAACTTCATCGATTTTTCGTTGTTCACGTATTTGGCGAATTCTCCGCTGAACCAATGCGGAAAATTGCGATACAGCCCTTCGGCGTTCTCGCCGTAATTGCGCTTCATGAGCGGCGTTCCGCCGCCGCCGGTCTGATTGGGTACGACCGCGTAAAACCGCTCATCGAACGCGCCGGCGATGAGCGCGGCCTTGCCCAGACGCGAAGACCCGGCGACCGTCACGCGCATAGCATCGATCTTCTCCTCGCTTTCGAGCATATCCATCGCCCGCATAAGCGCCCAGGCCCAAGCACCGAGCGCGGTTGGATTGTCCTTGCGCGCCGGATCAAATCCGAAGAGCGAGAGGACGTCGTCGTCGCGGTAACATCCGTCAAGTTTCCGGCCGTGCCAATCGGGCGAGATTTCCGAATAACATGCGCTCACCACGGCGAACCCGCGCGCGATCATCATTGAAACGGGGTAAACCGTGCGCAAATTGTGGTCGGCGTAAAGTCCGCGGGTGGCGGCGGTGGCGCGTTCGCCGTGACGGCCGAATTCCGGAGCCGGACGCATCCAACACTTCGGCACGGGGATTTCACTGTCGCTTATGAGTTCATGGTTTCCGCCGTAATTCAGGAAAAGAATCGCCGGCGATCTGCCTTTGGTATGGCGCGGAGTCAGAATGATCCAGTTGATGCAGGGCCCGGAACCGTCCTCCTTGAAGCGCATCCTCACCAGCTTGCGCTCGGCGAAACCGCCGACGGAAGTTCCGCGGTCGATAACTTCAATGCGCGGCTTTATCGTTTTCGGCATCCGCCCGTACATCTCGCGCTCGAAAATCCCCAGTATCTCCCGTCTCCGGGCCGTCCAGTCACTCCTGTCTTTCACCCGCCTTCCATCCGCGAACACAAGCGGATCTTCAAGCTTGACCTCGCCGATCTTCGACTCGTCGAAGTTGCACGCCTGCACGCGCCGCCAAAAACCCTTCGCCTCAAGTCCGCCGGAAACGAGCACGACTTCGTTGGTGCCGATTTCCAGCGGCACATTCTCCCATATAACCGTGCGCACCTTGTCTGGAGTCTTCACGCCGAGCGAACGTCCGTTAAGCTTAAGCTCCACATCCCCGACGTTGGAAAATCCGATCACCGTAAGCGTCTCGTTCGTGGTGCCGTTCATTTTGCGCGA
>JAFVZE010000029.1 GCA_017508315.1 Kiritimatiellia bacterium
CATCGACTCTCACGCAGCGCCAGCTGCTCGAAGGGCTGCTCGCCTACGCCCACAAGGCCGCGCATGACCGCTGGCAGTTCCATCTGGACCTGCGCGGCCTCAACCGCCAGCGGCTCAAAAACCTCGCCTCATGGACCTGCGCCGCCATCGTCGCCTACATACTGCGACAAAAAGGGTCGACAAAAGGGACCCTTATGTATAAATACACTGAACTGGGGAAGATGAAACTCCGATTTGTCCTTTATTCCGCTAACGCTACACCTACGGACTGACGCAAGTTAAGAATATTCCGCATAGAATTCTCACCGCAACCGGTTACCACCGGATTTATATAAATGCGGTGGTACAAGCCCCCTTGGACAAGGTTTACAAACTATGAGCAAGGCTGGGCGGAAAATGATTACAGCCTGAACAAATTGAGAAAGTAGGTCGGACCTACTTTCTCAATATTGACGTTTTCGGACAGGCGATGATCTCTTGGCGTGATAGATGCCGCTCGGGCCGGGCTGCGCTCGCTCTGACGTTTTCGATGGTCCCGCGGACACGACATACCAAAGGTGAACAGAATACGCCGCTTTTGCTTTCGCTGAAACCAAACCGAGGTAAAGCGAATCTCGCCAGTCGTATCCGCACCATCGAAAAGTCGCCGCGCCGCCCCCGTCCCTTCGCTTGAACATCGCAACTGCCGCGAAGCTTGACTAACGCTAAAAATCACGAAAACCCTAAGGTTTTCGGGGTCTGTCCCCAAAATTTCTGTCCCCAAAATTTCTAGAGCAGAGTCTGCCCCCCGAAAAGACATTAAAGAAGTTCGTCCGGCGACAGGTTGCGGCCGTAGATGCGGATGCGGCGGATGTCGCCTTTGAATTTAGCGATCGGCTCCCAGACCCATTTGCATTTGGCTCCGATCATCAGGTGCGTCTCCCATTCCTGATTGCGGATCGGATGCGAATCCACTTCGCCCTGGAATTTCCCGTCGATGTAAAGACGCAGTCTGCGAAGATCGTACACCACCGCCAGACGCGTCCACCTGCCCGCTTCGAGCTTCTCCGTCGAAACGACCTCGCGGTTCACCATCGCGCCCTTGCGCTTTGCGCCGGCGATGCCTTCGTTCTCGCCGCGCCGCGCCGCACGTACGCGCCCGTCGGAGAGCAGATCGAGCGAAATCTGGTTGTTGCCGCTGCCGAAAATGCCCATCTCCTCGCCGAGCTGCGACGGGCGCACCGAAATCTCGTATGTCGATGCGCCGGAAAACGCCGTGCCGCCCATCACAATCACATGATCGGTCCCGTCCATGTGCAGATGCCCGCGCCCGTCGGAATCCTTCCGGAAGAGCGTCGGTTTTTTCTTCGCCGTGTTTACGATGCCGTTATGGTAGTGGTTGTACCCCATATATCCGAGATGCCCGCCGCCGTAGCCGGAGCCGTTGACGGAACCGTTGTGCATATATCCGGATTCGTCTATGAGAACGTTGCGCGTGTCGCGGCGGCACGGATACCACCAGAACGGCACGCGCGCCTCTTCGATCGGAAAATCGGCTATCTTATCTTCGGCCGCAAGCCAAACCGGCATCTTCACCGTTCTCAGCCGCGAGCCGTCGGTCGTCCACACCGGAAGCGTCGCCGCCTTGCGCCCGTGGACATTCTCGAGCTCGAGATGCCAGAAATGAAGCGCCGCGCCGGGATTCGGCAGATCCATCACCTGCGTGCAGTTGAGCTTGTGCGTCTGGTCGATCGTCGAGAAGAAATCGGTCCAGTCGCGCTTGATCGTCTGCCGCGCGTATCCCTGCGCTTTGCCGGACCATCCGGATGTGACGAAATCGGAAACGAAGACCGTCTGTCCGCCCTTCGTCACGAGCGTGCCGCCGGCGCCCACGCCGTCAAGGGTCCACGGTGCGCGCTCGACGTTGCGCAGATGATTGCGCGTCGAACGCGCCCAGTACATGCGGTAGGACCTCAGCGACGGGGAGACGAGCGTCATCGGGTTGTAGCCGGTCTGGTGTTCCTTGCCGCGCCAGACGTATTTCACGCGGGGAACGATGCCGCGTTCGCCGGCGAATTCTACGGACGGCACCGAATACGTTTCGCATCGGAAATCGTCCATCTTCACCTTGCGCGGCGGAAATTCCTTCAGCACCTTGCCCGCAGTATCGCAGAGCTGCAGCGTAACGCTCAACTCCTTTGCGTTCGAATCGATCGGAAAGACCATAATCTCGAAATCGAGATTCTCCCGTCCGAGCTGGATCATGTTGTGGTTGGCAAGCACGATTTCAGGTTCTTTCGACCGGTGGAAGACGCGTCCGCGCCATTTCGAAAGCGCCCACTCGAGATAGCGCAGCAGAAAATCCTCGCGCTCGTAGCACGGCAGCACGAGCGAGTTTTCGTAATGGTCGAAGAGATTCGTCAGCATCTCGGAGTCGGCGCAGCCCGAGCAGTAAATCCCGACCGATTCGCGCCATTCGCGGCTGAGATTCACCTCCAGCCCGCCCATGTGGTAATGGCACGTGTACGTCGAGTGGATTCCGCCCTCGTAGATTTTCTGAGGAAAATCCTTCATGACGCGCTCGAGAACTTTGGCGCACATCCGCTGCGACGCGACCCCCGCAGAGCCGTAGTTGCTGACTCCGTCGAACACCGGCAGCAGCCGGCGCAATTCCGCCTCGAATTTTTCTTCCGACTTCGCCGCACCGCCTCTCGCCATCGCCAGCGAACGGAAATTGGCGAGATACACCATCCGTCCGAATTCGGCGTCAAGCGCGTTGAATATTTTCGTCCACTCTTCCGGCTTATACCTGTACGGCGTGTAAACGACCATCACCGGATGCCCGCCTGCGCGCAGAACGTGCGGATTCTCCTTCAGATCTTCGCGGAATTTGCCGAGGATCTTTTTCATCGACGCGATCGCGGCATCCGGGCTTTTGGAATAAAAACCGAAAAACATTCCGACCTTCATGTCGCTCTTGCAATTCGGCGCCGCGTCCAGAAGTTCCCGCCAGACACCGGTCCATGCGCTCGGTTCGTTGATCTCCGGCACGAAAGCGTTGACGCCGTACTCCGCGCAGAGTTCCATCCCCTTGCACCAGTCAAGATCGCGCCGATAGGCGATGTTCGGCCCGCCGAGCGCGTGTTTCGGCGGCTTGTTAAGCGGGAACCAGGGATTCACCTGGACCGCCACCGTTCCTTTATAGTCGCTCTTGTCGAACGGCGGACGCATATCCTCGGCGTTCGTCGCCGCGTACACCGCCAGCACGGCGGCGACAATCACACTTCTCATCTCCATCTCCTTATATTTCAATCGACATTCGGAATGA
>JAFVZE010000237.1 GCA_017508315.1 Kiritimatiellia bacterium
TCACTGTTGCCGGTCAAAAACCGTTCGGTCCGGCCGATGTGGGCGGTACGGTGACGCTTGCGGCAAGCGGAGACGGCGCCCAATGCTGTTTCGCCGGATGTCGTGTCGAAAAGCCGCTTAAGTGTTCGCTTCCGTCGGCGAGCAACATCTACAACTGCCGTTTCGCCGCCGGCACGACGAATATTTTCAACGGTCTTGCGCATCTTTCGCAGTGGTCGGAGTTTGAAGCCGGCTCCTACACGGAATTCAACGGCGGTGCGCGCTTTGATGCCTACAACCGCCAGCGTCTGGGAGAGGGTGCGGTAGTCGTGTTCAACGGCGGATATTTGGATTACCACAACGATGGCGGCAATCACGGTATGTCACCGGTTAATTTGTACGGTGCGCGCGGGACGATCGTTTTTAACTGCGAAGTCGGTATTGAAGCCGGAGAAAAGGTGGATATCAGCAATGGGATTACGCTTGATATGCGCCGGCCGTATGCGTTCTCGGCCGGAAAATGGGAGTTGAGCGGAACAATGCTGCTCAACGGACATTCGCAGGCGGCGACACGGTTTATGAACAGTGACGGTACGGTTTCTTCAACCAACGCGCCGGCGTTTGTCGAACTCAATCTGCCGGCGGGCGCGGCGGAAACGAATGCGCTCAAGTTCACCGATCTTGCCGGATTCAAGATGTCCGGCGCAGGCTTTGTGCGCATGAACGGTGTCTCGACCTCGTCGGGAATGCTTGCGGTCGAAAACGGCACGGTTGAACTCGGTGCGGCGACCTGGCTTAACGCGACAAATGTCGCGGTGGGCGGGAGCGGTGTTCTGAAATTCACGAAGTCGAACGCTTTCGACCGGCGCAAGGCGGTGCTTTCTCTTTCCGGGGCGGGAGCGATTGATCTTCCCGAAGGCGTAAGTCAGCGTTTTCTGGCGGCGACGGTGACGGTGGACGGCGAAGAGCAGAAGGTTCCGGCCGGGACCTACGGGGCGGACGCGACCGGGCTTATGGCCGGGCGTGTGACCGGCGGCGGAACGATTACCGTCATTTCAAAAGGTTTCTCGCTGATTGTCCGGTGACTGGACGGCGGTGGAGAGTTTCCGAGGAAAGATCATGATTAGACTTGTTATAGCGGTATGCCTGCCGCTCGGCGTATTGGCGGCGGAGACGACCAATCTTGTCGTGAACGGCGATTTTTCCAAGCCGCTGAAACCGGCGTGGGGAGGCGGCAGTTTCGGCGGCGGCGAAGGGGAGTCGCGTATCGGTAACGGCGAGGACGGCAATCCTTTTGCGCATCTCGAGAAAACCAAGGGCCCCGGCGGAACGCAGCTGATGTCGACTCCCGTTTCGCTTCAGGGCGCGACGCGCTTCCGTTTCGCGATGCGCTACCGGCGCAACGGCGGTCTTGCGTTTCTGCGTTACCGCACCCGCGAAGACGGCCGTTGGCGCGTAATCAAGGGGCCTGACGGAGGGGAAGTGAGCATCACGCTTCACAATCTTAAGACTTCTACCGGCGGTCAGTGGCTTTCTTATGAACGCATCGTCGATATTCCCAGACTGGTGCAGGCGAAAAATCCGGGGCTGATGATGCAGTTTCAGGCGTATCCGAAAAAAGACGGCGGAGCGGGCTTTTTCGATGTGGACGACATAACGGTGGAACCTCTCGACGCCGTGACGGAGGAAACGCCCGCGCGCGTGTCGCTTACGGTGCGCGAAACGCCGCTTGAAAAGGGGTATGCGCCCGTCGAAAAGATTTTTCCGTGGAAATGGGAGATTAAAAACGGTCTTCTCTACCGCAACGGCCGGCCGTACTTCTTCTGCGGCTGGGGCGACGCCACCGGCGGAGGCATGGAAGGCGCGGCCGGAGTGTGGCTGGCACGGCTTCAGGGAATGCGTTTTCTCGGCACCTACATGCAGACCGATATCCATGTGGAGAAAACGGCGGACGACGCGTACGAGGTTGTCTGCAAGCCGATTCCCGGCTGGGTGTCGTGGCAGCGCGAATCCGCGCGTTTCGGAATGCTCACCGAGCCTCATCCGCTCGTCGGCTACAGTCCGCGTTCGCGGCTCGGGAAATTCGTAAGCGAACATCCCGAATGGAAGGATGTCTATTTCGATCTCGGGCATTACGTCTCTACCGACGGCGGGCATCCGGTCGGCAGAAAGATACTCTGCGAAGCGAGGCGGCAGTATTTCGGCTACACGTTCCCCTATTGCGGGACGGATTACTGCGAACTCGCCCGCGAACCGGGCATCGAAAACTGCAACGGGCGCATGCTCGGCGTTTTCCGCAAATTCACGCGCCGCAAATACGGGAACGATCTCGCGCTCGTCAATCGTGTCTGGGGAACGGACTTCAAGACGTGGGACGAGGTCCGGCCGCTCCATCTGGACAAAGATGCCATCGCCGCCTCGTCGCAATGGCTTGCCTTGAGGCGTCATGTCCGCTCGAAATATCCTGCCCACTACTACGATTTTATCCGCTATATGCAGCTCGACACGGCGCACCGCACCCGCAACGAGTTCGCCGACATCCGCAAAGCCGTTCCCGGAATCTCCGTGACCGTCGATATGCGGGCGCATCACGCCTACACCGACGGCTATTGCGCGTTCGACCCCGAGCTGATCGCGCCGTATGAAGACATCTGCCATGTCCACCACGGGTATGTGGCGAGGACGTACAACAAAACGCCCTGGCACGAGCCGACGCTCGCCGACCAGACGGCCTATCCTTTCTTCGCCTACGGCTACATGACGCGCAACACCTCAAAGCCGGTCGTCCAGTCGGAGGATATCGTCTCCAAGGCTACGTTGCCCGGCTCGGACGCGGAGGCGATGGCCGAGAACGATTTCGCGCGTCTCCACAAGCGGCCGTGGAAATTCAGGCTGGAAGGTGAAGGCGAAGACGGGCTCGAAGCCGGATGGTTCGAGAAGAATTTCGACGACGCGTCATGGGGCGAGGTCAATGTGCCGGGCTCGTGGGACGAACAGAAGCCGTACAAGGGGAAAACCGGTATCGGCTGGTATCGCGCGCGCTTCAATCTGAACCGGCTTCTTCGAAACGATTATCTCGACGGCTCGCGGAAGTTTCTCGTGCATGGCAAGGGCGTCGCCCAGCGCGGGACGCTCTGGCTCAACGGCAAGAAGGTCGGCGACGTGAAAGGGTGGTCCACGGACTATTCCTTCGATGTCGGCTCGCTGCTCGAATACGGCGGCGAGAACGAGATCGTCTGGCGCGTCGTCGGCGACAACTACCAGAACGGGCTGAGGTTCTACTGTCACGTGCTTTGCTCCGATATGCTCAACAGCGCCAAGCCCTTCGGGGAAAAGCAGTTCGCGCAGATGTACTGGACGTACATGATGCGCGGCTCTTCGGGCGTACTCAACTGGAGCTGGACGGATGACAAGCTTATGCCGTGGATGCCGAAAATCATCGCTCCCGTGGAAACCGCGGCGGCCGTGGCGCTTGAAGATGTGCGGGCGCGGCGCTCGAAGGTGGCGATGCTTTTCGGCTATCTCGCCGAGCGGGGGCTTCCGTTCCCGGGAGAAGGGCGTCACCATGTGACGATGAAATGGTATAACGCCGTCGAATTTCTCGGCACGCGCCCCGACATCGTTTCCGAGAAGACTTTCCGCCGTGAGGTTACGCCTGGGAAGTATCCGCTTCTTGTCGTGCCGGAGACGTGGCTGGTGGAGGATGCGACGTATGCGCATTTCAAAAAATATCTCGCCGAAGGAGGTCTCGCCGTCATCACGACGAACGCGCTGCGGACAACGTTCAACAGGTATGTCCCCACCGATGTCGACGCGTTGACGAAAGGCGTGGTGCGGCTTCCCGCCGATCTGCCGATGGCGGAATTGATGGCGAAGCTGAAACCGCTTTTGCCGCCGCCGGACGCGGATCAGGCGTTTTCGGTCGCGAGTTCCGAGACGCGCGAGGTTCCGCTTGTCGAACGGCTTCTTTCCGGCGGGAAGGACGCGAAGGTGCTTTATCTCAACAACTGGGGCGGCTTTGACCATCCGCTGACGGTGCAACTTCCGGAGGGATACGCGTCGTGGAGTCTGACGCCGCTGCGCGGCGGATTCGAACGCGACGGCGCGACGCTGAAGACGACGGTGCGTTCGCAGGACGTGGCGGCGTGCCTGTTGACGCGCGACGCACCGGAGCCGTGGATGACGGCGGCGCCGTCGGCGGCGACCCGGGCGGCGTGGAAACGGGTTATGGCGCTGAATGCCGGAACCGACACTGGGAAACCGAACGTGCTGTGGGCGGGCGACCGCCATCTCTATCCGTATCTCCTGGACCGTTTCGAGGCGTTCGGCTTCGACAATGTCGAGCCGTGCCGGCCGGAGGAATGGACGGCGGAACTTCTGAAGTCGGCCCAGGTGGTCGTGATCGCGGAAGGTACGACGCGTCACCTTGAAAAGGCGCTTAAGCGCAAAGACTTCGTGCCGATGCTCAAAAGGTGGGTGGAAGAGGGAGGTTCGCTGTATGTGATGGCGTTCTCCGCCGGCACGATCAACGCCTACGGCCGCGTACTGAGGTCGGTTTCCGCGGCATTCAGGCTTCACGGCGCGTGGGCGTCGGTGCCGAAGGGGGCGGACGATTCGCCGATGGGCGACAGGTGGCAGATTTTGAGCGGCGATATCGCGAAGGATACTCCGCTTACCGAGGGCGTCGGCAAGGTGCAGCTCTTCACCCTGACGCCGATGAAGGTCGGACGCGGCGGCGCGGTGACGCCGGTGGTGCGAATACCGGCGGGAGCCGACAAGCACGCCGGAGACCTGGCGATGGGGGCGGTCGAATGCGGAAAGGGGCGCGTTTTTGTGAGCGCCGAGTCGATGTTCTGCCAGCCGATGCGCATCGAGCTTGCCGACAACGCCGCGCTTCTGGAGAATGTCGTCGGCTGGCTGGCGCGCAAACCGGTGACGCAGGCGATGCGCGACGATTTCAGGCACAACGGACTTTTTCTCGGCAAAGCCGCCTTCGGCGAGTGACGAGCCGACGTCGTTACGGCATGTCATGCCGCTTCGGGCCGTAATCGGTTACTCGAATGTGCAACTGTTGTACAGTGATAGCGAAGCGATTTTATCTGACGTTTTGGTGCGCTACATGACTTGCAAAACGCGGCGGATTTCGCGTCAACCGTACTCCGCTTTTGATATGGGCGATTTTCGCGTCCTTGCGACCGCTTGACGTACACGAGTACGTCGGCGGGTCGCAGTCCTGCGCAAATCGCCACATCTAAAAAGCATGCGTTCGGCTGACGGCCGCGAAATCCGCCGCCCTTGTCACCCTGTAGGAGTTCGTCGCGTCGCACAAGCCGCGTCTCGGA
>JAFVZE010000238.1 GCA_017508315.1 Kiritimatiellia bacterium
CCTAGCCACAGGACTGACAAACAAGGAAATCGCCGCAACCATTAGCGTCCGAAAAGACACCGTTGAAGATTACCTGCACATGCTCTTCTCCAAACTTGGCGCGTCAAACCGCGCCGAGGCTGTCGCCATCGCCCTCAGAAAACAGCTGCTGAAGATATAGCGCACAATGGCGCGGCGGAACACTGCGCGGACCCCGCAAATGTACGTGCAAAAGGCGTTACGACCGCAATGCGACGAGGCCGAAGCGAGCTGCCGCGCACGAACCGACGAAGCATCCGCATTGACGCGAAATCCGCCGCGTTTTGCAAGTCATATAGCGCGCCCAAAATGTCAGATGAAATCGTTTCGGTATCACTGTACAACGGTTGCACATTCGAGTAACCGATTACGTCACCGGGGATTTCGCGGAAGTTGTGCAGACTATCGGGAACAGGCGTCGGACACTCGGGCGAACTTCACTGTGCGTCGATATGGAACGAACCGAGCGGCAGACAGACCTGATTGTAGACGGAACCGTACCACGGCCGCGAATAGAGGTAGCGCAGCTTCTTCGGCTCGGCGACTCCGTCGGCGGAGACCTCGAGCACGTTGCCGCCGGAGATTCCGCCGCGAAAGGTGCCGTCCTTCGAAGTGCGGATGAAATTATGGATACGCCCCTTCTTCCATACGCCGTCGGCGCCGCAGATCTCAAAGCCGTTTTCCATCGAACCATATTTGTGGTTGTAGACGTAAAAACTTGTAGCGTGATCGAACGTCATCACGAAGCGATCGCCCTCGATCCGCCACGACCGCAGCACCGGCGAGCAGTCTTCGATATTCGAAAAGCCGTAATCGCGCTTGAGCGCGTGCAGCACGAGGCGCCGGGCGACAGACTCCTTCTCGTTAGGATGGATGTCGGTCAGATTCCCGAGATCGTTGATGACCGCCATCGCTGAATTGGGCTGTTCTTCGGCGAAGCGCTGCTGCGCCTGCTGGAATTCCGGATGGCCGCCGCTTCCCCACGGCGCAAGCTGCACGAAATAGAGCTTCATGTCCGGATTTTCAAACTTAGTCGACCAGCCGTTGTAGAGCGCGTGCATCATTCTCGTGTAGCGCTCGGGCGCATCGCCCGAGTTGCTGCAGCCCTGATACCAGATCATTCCGCGCATCGCCATCGGCGCGAACGGATTTACCATCTCGTTCCAGAGCCGCGACGGCAGGTGAGGCGCACCCCGCAGTTGTCCGTTTTTCCGGAGCGCAATTTCATCCGTCTGCGGATCCATCCCGATCGAAGCGAATCCTTCCGCCGGAATCCACGGTTCGATGCGCGTTCCGCCCCAGTAAGAGCCAACGATGCCGATGGGGATATCGAGCGCGGAATAAAGCTCAAGCGCGTAGTAGACTCCGATTGCGGAAAATCCGTGCCCCTCGGCAAGCGTTTCGGGCGTAAATTTCTCCCATTTGACCGGAAACTGCGCCTTGTCGCGGGGCTTGTCGCTGTAGCGGTAGTTCGAGGCGTAGCACATGCGCACGAAGGGCTTGAACGTCATCTGGGCGACAAGCGCGCCGTTGCGGTCGCGGAAGCGCGGATTATTGCCGTCTTTGGGATTGTTCCAGAGCGGACACTCGGCGTTAGACTGCCCCGAGACATACCAAACCTCTCCGACGAGAACATCGACGATCTTTTTAAAATCCGACGCGGTGCGAACAGTAAGGACACGCCCTTCCTTGGACGCTTCCATGGCCGGCAGATCCGCGCGCCAGCGGCCGTCCGACCCGGCGAGCGCGGAAACCTCCCGCCCGGCGAACGCGACCGTAACCTTTTCGCCCGCCGCGGCGCTTCCCCAAACGGGCACTTTCCTGCCGCGCTGCAGCACGATGCCGTCGGCGAAGGGCGAAGCGAATTCAACCGCCTGCACGAACGATGAAACCGTCACCGCGCCGGCGAATGCCGCCAGACGCACAAATTTGAAAATCGGTTTTTTCATATCGTTTCTCTTTACTGTGTCATGTACTGTGTCATGAATTATACCATATCCCAAGAGCGTTTCCCATACCCGGGCAGTTCTGGAATATCCCCACCTTTTGAAAAGGCCACCGAGCCCTTGGAGAGCCTTGCGCGATTTTCGCAGTCTCAAGGGGTTTTATTCCGTATTTCCAAGTATCCACTTCGAATCTCATCCTGAAAGCAGCTCGAATTCCATTTGCAAGTCGCCGTTTCGCTCCCTGGCGCAATTCAGACCTCTCCATTTGCCA
>JAFVZE010000239.1 GCA_017508315.1 Kiritimatiellia bacterium
CAGCAATTCACCGACGAACGCGCCCCACTCCGGCGGAAAAAACGACATGACCCCGCCGAAAAGGAAATTCATCTCCATTTTCCACGGGAAAACAGTCCGTGACGCCAAATAGGCGAAAACCGCATTCATGCCGATGACACGGAACGGAAAACTCCAGGCGGTCTTTCCGCGCACATCGATTATCCAGTAGAAAACGGCGAGCATCAGGAAGGAATACGCGCCGCTGACCAACGCGTAAGAACTTGACCATATCGGTTTGTTGACCGGACACGACCAGTCTCCGAACGCATTGGCGATTAAAAGCCCCGTCGCAAGAGCGATGACGCCAGCGGCGATAAGGCCGAGCGTTTTTCTCTCTCCCGAAACCTCCGAGGCCGGACGCTTGAGCCATTCGCCGGCGAACATCCCCATCAACGCCGTCGCCGTCATCGGGAAGAGACCTGCAAATCCGGCACCGAAAAGCGGTCGGGGGAAGAAATTTCCGTCAAGCCAGGCATAAAGGCAGGTCTCCTTCGCGGCATACGCAAGCACGCCTTCCGGCGCACCGGGGCAATGGACAAAAAAC
This sequence comes from Kiritimatiellia bacterium, assembly GCA_017508315.1. Lineage (GTDB taxonomy): Bacteria > Verrucomicrobiota > Kiritimatiellia > RFP12 > UBA1067 > UBA1067. The sequence continues at coordinate 566 of JAFVZE010000239.1, forward strand.
GGCAGCAGCCAATAGATGAGAAGAATAGATACGCATACAGCCAAGCGCGCCTTGTTTCCGCGCACAAATATCCAGATAAAACTTGCCGCTCCGCATGATATTCCGATCCGCCCGAGAACGCTACACAGCGTAAGCTTTTCGAAATCGAGCCTCAACGAACCGAAAATCGTCGAACCGAGCAGAATGAGAACAATCGCGCGGCGGATTATCTTCCATGAAATGCGCCCGTACCCCGACCCCTTCGCGCGCGAGCTGTCGAAAGAGAAAGGAAAGCTCACGCCGGCCATGAAAAGAAAGAGCGGATAGATGGTGTCGTAAAACGTGAAACCGTTCCACGGATAATGGCAGAGCTGGCCGTACAGCCAGCAATCGGTCAATCCCATCGCCTTTAAAAGCGTACGGACGATCGGATACGTCGGATAAAGTATCCAGAACATATCAAATCCGCGCAGGGCGTCCAAAGACGCCAACCGGAAAGTTCCGCTCTTCTTTTCAGGCAATCCTCTCTCCATCATCTGACTCTTCGCCCTTTTACGGCTCGGCCGGCGACCTCCCTATCGCGGCAGATTCCAGCCATGGCCGTCGGCGAAGTCCATGTACAGATGCCAGTCGATTCTCGTGATGTCATGAAGCCCGGTGCGCAGATGATAGCCGATATTCCCGGCATGAAGCGGATAGTCGGCTTTGGGGAAACCGTGATGCACGAGCCCCGCCTTGCCGTAGAGTTCCCACGCCGGCGAAGCGAGCGCGGCGGCGGCGAATTCGCCGCGCGGCCCCGCCCACGCATCCTCGGTTGCGCTCGAAATGTACAGAAGACGCGGCGCGACAAGCGCGAGGAACTGGTGCTGATCAAACTCCATCTCGGGGCTTTCATCCTTGCCGACATACTTGAGGAAATTCGGCGCAAACCATTTTACGACATGAGCAAGGTTTTTGAACGTTTCAGACTCCCAGCATTTCATGTGATTGAGCTTGGCGCCGCCGCATCCCGAGCAGCAGGAAACGACCATCGCGAAACGCTCGTCCGTCGCGCCGGCCACGAGTGAAGTTTTTCCGTTGCGGGAAAGCCCCACGCTCGCAATGCGCTTAGGATCAAGCAACGGCTCGGTTTCGATCCAGTCGACGATGCGGCTCATACCCCACGCCCACGCCGAAAGAATACCCCACTCCGTCGGCTTGCGCTCCTTGAGTTTTGCGTTGCCGAAGACTTTGAACACGCCGTTGGTGGCGACATCGGCCAGATGCCAGTCAAGCGCGATTTCCTGATTGCAGTAGGCGACGACGGCATATCCGCGGGAAACGATATCTTCCGCCGGCAGCCAATAGACGGGGCGCGGACCGTTCACGTCGGCGGCGCTCTCCGCCGGACGCGGGCTTGAATGCACAAATACCGCAACCGGTCGGTCGCGCTTAGGAATCCAAACAGAGAAAACGAACTCTGAACTGCCGCCGGGGCCGGAATAGATTCCCTTGACGCGCTTGCGCAACGCTTTGCCGCCGAAACACTCCTCTACCGGGGCAATCTCGACAAACTTGAGATCCGCCGGGCGCTCAACGGGGCGCACGCCGTAGAATTCCTCCTTGAACGTCTTGAGAATTTCGCCGCGGCGGACTTTCTCCCACTTTTCAACGCTGTCCACCTTCTCCCCTGCGGCGGTAACCATCAGTTCGGGAACGTGCTTGGGTTCC
>JAFVZE010000240.1 GCA_017508315.1 Kiritimatiellia bacterium
GATTCGCGGCGTACAAGCGGGAGCGAGCGAAGAGCGTAAAGGCGCAATGTCTCGCGATGTCGAAAATGCCAAGCGCGGCTTCGGTTCGGGCCGCAGCGGAACACAGCATTTTCAGATGAGGCGATTTGTGCAGGACTCGATGGCGCGGCCAATCTGAAGATTGCCGCGCCATCCGGAGGACGCGCAAATCGCCCATATCAAAATGTGCGTACCGTTGCCCGAACCGAAGACGTCACATTGACAAGGCTCGGCTTAAGCATCAATAGAAAAATCCAACGCCGGTATCACTGTACAACAGTTGCACATTCGAGTAACCGATTACGTCAATGAACCGGGCGGGGCATATCTCCGTTCGCCGCAATGCGCGATCAAGCGGTTGTTTTTCAGCCCTTGACCTTCTCGCGCAGCCGCTGGAAGACGCTGTAGAGCGACGGCACGAAAAGAATGCCGAAAACGGTCGCCGCGAGCATTCCCGAAAGCGTGCAGATGCCGATGGCGCGCATGGCGGCGGCGCCTGCGCCGCTGGCGAAAACGAGCGGCAGCACGCCGAAGATGAAGCTCCATGCCGTCATCATGACCGCGCGGTAGCGCAGCGACGCTCCGCTTTCGGCGGCGGTGAACACGTCTATGCCCTCATCGCGCTGCTGCTTCGCGAATTCGACCATCAAAATCGCGTTCTTGGCGGCAAGTCCGATGAGCATCACGCACCCGAGCTGGGCGTAGACCGAAAGCGGGGTTTCGGTGAGATACAGCCCGACGAACGCCCCGCATAGCGCCACCAGAACCGAAAGCATGACCGAAACCGGCATCGTCCACGACTCGTACTGCGCCACGAGGAAGAGATACGCGAACACCATCGCCAGAACGAGCAGTATCTCAAGCTGCCCGTCGTTCTCGCGCTCCTGCAGCTGCACCGGCCCCCATTCGATCGCGTAATCGCCGGGTTTCGCCGTGGATTCGATAAGGTCCATGATCTCCGACGACGTGATTCCGGGCGCGGGATTCACCTCGCACCACGCCGCCAGCATCTTGTTGTAGCTCATCGTCTCGCGCGCTTTGGTGACGTATTCGAGCCGCCCGAGCGAAGTCAGAGGAACGGCGCGGTTCTCCGAAACCGGAATGCGCAGATTGCGCACGTCGTCGACTCCGCCGCGGAAATCGGGATCGTTCTGGAGCTTCACTTCGTACACGCCGCCGAGGATGTTGAAGTCGTTGACGTAGAACGATGCGAGCTTGTTCTGCAGCGTCTGGAAGATCAGCTTCGGCGAAAGCCCGAAACTCTCCGCCTTGCGGCGGTCGAGCTTGAAATCAAGCTGCGGCGAAATAGACTGGAAACCGTGATAGCAGCTTTTCACCATCGAATTGGTGGAAAGCGCGTAGATGAAGTCCGAAACCGCCTTGTGCAGCTCGTGCTCGCTCTGTCCGCCGATGGCGCAGAAGTTGAACCCGACGCCGCTCGAGCCGCCGATGCCGCGGATCGCCGCAGGCTGGGAGAACACGAACTCTCCGGCCGGCAGCGTCCCGGCCACCTCCTTCACCTTGTCGATGATGACGTCGATCTGTGTGTCAGGGGTCTTGCGCTTGTCCCAGTGGTCGAGACGGATCAGGGCTCCGGCCATGTTTTCGGCCGTACCCCACAGCGAAGACCTGCCGCAGGTGTAGGAAACGCTCTCCACGCCCGGGATGGCGAGCACTTTTTCGTAGAACGCATCCATCACGTCGATCGTCTGATCGTGGGTCTGCCCCTCCGGCAGGCGGCAGTTGACGTTGATGTAGCCGCGGTCCTCCTTCGGCAGAAACGCCTTGGGCACCTTACCCGACGTCCACCACAAAAGCGCGACGACTCCGGCGAACATCAGCACGGTGAGCAATCCCCGGCGCACAAGGATGCGCACGAAGAACATATACCCGCGGCGGCCGACATCGACGGTGGCGTTGAACGGCGCGAACATCTTGAGCGGTTTTTCGCTCGGCGGCTTGAGGATGTAGGCGCACAGCACCGGAGAGAGCACCAGCGCCACCACCGTCGAAAGACACAGCGCGATGCACATGGTGACGGCGAACTGCACGTACATCATGCCGACCATGCCGGGATAGAACGCCAGCGGCACGTAGCAGGCGAGCGTCACCAGAGTCGTGGCGATGATCGCGCCGGTGATCTGCGTCATCGACTTGGAGGCCGCCTCCTTCGCCGACAGACCTTCACGCGCCATCAGCGACTGGCAGTTTTCAACCACCACGATCGCGTCGTCCACGAGCGAACCGATGACGAGGATAAGTCCGAACATGGTAAGCACGTTCAGGGTGTACCCGAGCGGATAGAGGAACGCGAAAGTGGCGAGAAGCGAAATGGGAATGGCGATCGACGGTACCAGCGTCGCGCGCCAGTCCTGCAGAAAGAGGTAGGTTATGAGAACCACGAGCAGCAGGGCGCCGACCAGAGTGTAGAACGTCTCCTTGAGGAAGACGACCGTAAAGGCGGTGGTGTCGTCGGCGAGAATCCCGTTCACGCCCGGAGGCAGACGCTTGATCCATTTGTCGACCTCCTTCTTGACGCGCTCGGCCGTCTCCACCGCGTTGGCCTCGGGAGCCTTGTATACGCTCAACGACGAAGCGGGAAGGTCGTTGAAGCGCCAGCGCGTCGTGTAGCCTTTGCAGCCGAGCTCGACGCGGGCGATGTCGCGGATGAGCACCTGGGCGCCGGTCGCCGGATCGCTTCTCACGACGATCTTCTCGAACTCCTCCTTGGTCTTGAGACGCCCCTTCACGTTCAGTTTGAACTGGAGATACTTGTTGGCGTATTCGCCGCCGACCGTGCCGGCCGCGGCCTGCACGTTCTGATCTTCGACGGCGGCCTTGATCTCGGGAATCGAGATTTTGAGCGCCGCCACCCTCACCGGATCGAGCCAGATGCGCATCGAATACGTGCGGCCGCCCGTCTCGACGAGCGAAACGCCCTCCACCCGGGCGATGCCGTCGGCGATCTGCTTTTCCACGAAGTTGGACAGTTCCATCACGTCCATCTCGCGTCCGTCGGTCGTGAAGGCGTACATGACCATGCGGTCTTCCGGACGGGTTTTCACCGTGATGCCGGATTTTATCGTCTCCGCCGGCAGTTTCTGCTCCGCGCGTTTTACCGCGTTCTGCACGTTCACAAGCGCGATGTTCGGCTCGGTGCCGGGACGGAAACAGACGTAGCAGGTATAGGTTCCGTTGCCGCTGCAGTTGGATTTGTAGTACCAGACGTCTTCAACGCCGTTGATCTGGTCTTCCATCACCATCGCCACGCTCTCGCGCAGCACGTCGGCGCTCGCGCCTGAATACGAAGCGGAAACCGTGACCGTCACCGGAATGATGTTGGGGTATTCCGCAACCGCCATCCTGCCCAGGCAGATGGCTCCGCAAAGCGACATGATGATGCAGACCACCCACGCCAGACGCGGATGGTCGATGAAAACCTGCGAAATCGACTTCATGCTGTGTTACCGCTTTACGAACGGCCTGATCTTCATTCCCTTGCGCACCCGGTGCGCGCCCTCGATCACGAGACGCTCGCCCGGCTTCAGCCCCTTTTCGACGATGAGGTTGTCGCCCTTCAAGTCGCCGCGGGCGATGGTCTTGCGCACCGCCATCCCCCGATCGTCGAGAACCCAGACGTACGGACCCTGGATATCCTGCAGAACGGCGGTCGGCGGCACCGCCGGACGCTCGACGCCGGTTTTCGTCGTCAGCGTGACCTGAACCGTAGTTCCGATCTTGAGGATGCGGTTTTTGTTGTTGAGAGTGACGAAAACCTTGATCGTGTCGGTATATTCGTCGGCCACGTTTTCGAAATACTCGACCGTCCCCGGCTCGTCGAACTCCGTCCCGTCGGCAAGCGTGAGTTTGATTACGGCGTTTTCCTTGAGATTCCTGAGTTTCGCCTGGAACATCTCGAGGAAATCGCGGTTGGCCATCGAGAACGAGACGCGGATCGGAGCGGTCTGCACGATGGTGACGAGGCTCCCCGAGCCGGCCGTCACGTAGTTGCCCTTCGTCTTGGCGGTCGTGCCGATCTTGCCCGAGATCGGAGCGATGATTTTGCAGTGGTTGAGATCGTCCCGGGCCGAGTCCAGCTCCGCCTGAGCCGCTGCGTACGCCGAACGCATGCTGTCGCGCTGGGAAAGCGCGTTGTCGACCGCGTCGATGGACACCGCGCGCGTCTGCAGCAGTTTCTTGTGGCGTTCGTAGGAAAGTTCGGCATATTTCACGTTCGCCTTGCATTCCATCATCTTCGCCTCCGCGTTCTTCACCGCCGCGGAATACTTGACGGGATCGAGACGGTAGAGAACCTGCCCTTCCTTGACCACGGCGCCGTTCTCGAACGCGACCTCGAGGATTTCGCTCGACACCTGCGGAACCACGTCGACGCGCTGGATGGCAACGACGCGGGCGGGATAGACACGCTCGACGAAAACCGGCACGGTTTTCACTTCGCCGACCGGCAGCGACAACTCGGCGGCGCACAGCAGTAGAGGAATCAGATTCATTTGGCCATTATATCATTTTCGTTTTTAAAACGCCCCCGCTTTGCGCAGAAGCTGACGGTTCACCTCTCCGAGCTGCGGCTTCTTCCTGAACGAAGAGACCAGCGCCTTCTCAAGGTTCTGATCCGACAGACCCGTGCATTTCTCCTTCATGAGACAGGCGAGCATCATCGTGTTGGCGGCTTTGGGGACGCCGAAGCGCTCCGCCATGGCGATAGCCGGCCACCTGACCAGCCTCACGCCTTCCGGCGGCCGGACGTTCAGCGGAACGGACTCGTCGACTATGACGGTTCCGCCTTCGGCGACATCGCCGACGAAACGTTCGTACGCGGGCTGGTTCATGCACACGAGAACGTCGGGATGTTCGACCGTGGGCGAGCCGATGGGAGTGCCTGAAACCACGACCGAGCAGTTCGCGCTGCCGCCGCGCTGCTCCGGCCCGTAGCTCGGGAACCACAGCGTATGGCGGCGTTCAAGCCGCGCCGCTTCGGCGAGGCACAGCCCGAGGGACAGAACCCCCTGCCCGCCGTAGCCGGCGAACTTGAAACGAAGTTCCGGAAAATCCCTGTCGTCCGCAGGCGGCGGGACATCCTCGCCCTCGGCGAACAGTTCCGCGCAGGTCGCCGCCCTGGGAACCGCCACCGGCCGCGCTCCGGGAGAGTCGACATCGCGGAAAACCCCGAGCGGAAACTCCTTTTCCATTTCGTTCATGCAGAAGTCCGCGGCGGCCTTGGCGTCCATTCTCAAGTTGGTGGGACAAGGCGCGAGGATCTCCAGAAGCGCGTATCCCCTGCGGGCTTTCTGAATCTCGAACACTTTGCGGATCGCCGCCTTCGCCTGCATTATACGCCTGGTGTCGGCGACCGAGACCCGTGCGATATAGACCGGCGCCTGAAGCTGGCTGAACACTTCGCAGACATGGAGCGGACGTCCGGTGAGCGAAGGGTCGCGGCCGAACGGCGTGGTGGTCGTCTTCTCGCCCTCGAGCGTCGTGGGAGCCATCTGTCCGCCGGTCATGCCGTAGAGCGAATTGTTGACGAAGATACAGCCGAACTTCTCGCCCCGGCTCGCCGCCTGAAAAGCGTTGTTGAAACCGATCGCGCCGAGATCGCCGTCCCCCTGATAGGCGATGGTCACGGCGTCGGGGCGGGCGCGGCAGGCACCGGTCGCCACCGCCGAAGCGCGGCCGTGCGCGGCGGAGATGTGCGCGGCGTCCCAGTAGTAGTAGGTGAACACGCCGCAGCCGACGGGGTCGACGAAAATCGTGCTGTCCTGCAGATCGAACTCCGCGCAGGCCTCGGCGATCAGTTTGTTGATTATTCCGTGGCCGCAGCCCGGGCAGTAATGGGTGAAGGAAACATTCTTTCCGCTGCGCGGAAAAGTCCTGTACATCCCCTTTTGCGAAATCTCAGCCATCAGATCATCTCCTTTGCTGCGCGAAGCGCGTCATCGACGCTCACGACTTCACCGCCCATGCGGTTGACCATTCTGACCGACGCGGCTTCCGCCCCGAGCCCGGCCTTGGCGAGATTGAGCCGCACGTCGTCGGCGAACTGCCCGGCGTCAAGCTCTATGGTCATGATCCTGCGTCCTCCGGCGACGGCGCAGAGCGCCTCGCGCGGGAACGGGTTGAGGCTTATCGGGCGGAAAACCCCCGCCTTTACGCCTTCCCTGCGCAGTTTCTCCGCCGTCGTGCGGGCGATGCGGCTGGAAATGCCGTAGCCGACGATCAGCAGTTCCGCGTCGTCGGCGAGATACGACTCGCTCATCGCGTCGGATGCCATCTTCGCGTACTTGTCCTGCAGATGGCGGTTGAACTCCTCCTGCTGCGCGGCGTCGAGAAAGATCGATTTCACGAGATTGCCGCGAGTGCGCGCCTCTCCCTGCGCCGCCCAGTCGCCGAAGTCGGGATGGGCGAGTTCCTTTTCCGGCAGCTCGACCGATTCCATCATCTGCCCTTGAAGACCGTCGGCGAAGACGATCGCCGGAGTGCGCCACTTCACCGCCATTTCGAAAGCTTTGACGGTGAGATCGAACATCTCCTGCGCGCAGGCCGGCGCGAGCGTGAATGTCTGGTAGCTGCCGTGTCCGCCGCCTTTTACCGCGGGCGTGTAGTCGGACTGCTCGGGGTAGACGTTGCCCAAACCGGGACCTGCGCGGTTGATGTTCACCACCACCGCGGGAAGCTCCGCCCCCGCCAAATACGAAATCCCTTCCTGCATCAGCGAAAAGCCGGGCCCCGACGTCGCCGTCATGCAGAGTTTGCCTGCGCCCGCCGCGCCGAACATCATGTTTACGGAAGCGGTTTCGCATTCCGCCTGCACAAACACGCGCCCGAGCATCGGAAACCATTTGGCCGCGCCGTGCGCGATCTCGCTTGCCGGTGTTATGGGATAGCCGAAATACAGCTCGCAACCGGCGTACAACGCGCCCATCACCACGGCTTCATTGCTCTTTACGAACTTGGTCATTGCCGAAACCCTTTCACTTTTCCACCTTGAGGGCGTACGGTTCCGGACAGTTGTAGAAGCATATCCCGCAGGAAATGCAGCCCTCTCCCCTGTATTTGACGACCTTGACGCCCATGGCGTTCAATTCTCCGCCCATTTCAAGGCACTTTTTAGGACAGGCTGCGACGCACCGCCCGCACCCCTTGCAGTTTTCTTTGTTTATGAGAACCATCGCTTTTTCCTCGCATATCCCGAGTCGGGAACTCCCGTAATTATACCATATCCCGGCACGGCATGCCGCTTGAACTTCTGTCCGTCCGGTAATGGGTTACTCGAATGTGCAACTGTTGTACGGTGATGCCAGTGTTGAATTTTTCTGTTGATGCTTAAGCCGTGCCTTGTCAATGTGACGTCTTCGGTTCGGGCAACGGTACGCACATTTTGATATGGGCGATTTGCGCGTCCTCCGGATGGCGCGGCA
>JAFVZE010000241.1 GCA_017508315.1 Kiritimatiellia bacterium
GGAGGACGCGCAAATCGCCCATATCAAAATGTGCGTACCGTTGCCCGAACCGAAGACGTCACATTGACAAGGCACGGCTTAAGCATCAATAGAAAAATCCAACGCCGGTATCACAGTTGCACATTCGAGTAACCGATTACCTGGAGTTTACCCATTTTTTGATGTTCCATCTCCGCTGTCGGCAGAATGTCAGAATCGCAGTCTCAGGCCGATGCCGCCGTGGGTCCAGTCATTGTGCGCCGGACGGTAGCTGCTTTTATCGTTGGCGTCGCGTTCTTCGCCGCCGACCACTCCATACTGCTCGACAAACACGAACGCGGAAATATTTTCGTTGAAACGCCAGACGCACTCAAGCCGCGCCGAAACCGACGAGACGCCGCACTTCCACGTTCCGCCGTCCGGCTTTGCGCCCAGAACGCGCGTCTGATTGCGCGAACTTCCGCCCTCGGCATAAACGGACGGAATGAGATACAGATGCTCCGAAAGCCCGAACCGTCGCCTGATACCGGTCTTGAAATAAAAATAGTTGTTGCCGCGAAAGCATTTGCGCACACGATAGAACGGAACAAGGTAAGGATTTTCGAGCGACTGATCAAGCTGCCACCAATGATAGGTCTTGTCCGAAACGCTATCCCGGAAGCCGCGATAAATTGTCCAAGACCGCGTCAGGTCGCCCGTCACTTTCCAATCCTTGACCACTTCAAAACCAAACTGCCACGTCGGTCCGAACTCGGTATGGTACAGCGCGTGGCGATGGGCATCGTCCCGACGGTCGGTAAGCGAGCTTACATCCCAGTTGCGGATTCCAAAACGCCCGAACAAGCCCGCGTCGTAGCCGAAGCGGGCGCTCGTAACCTGCATCGGACGGTCCTCGACAATCTTGCCGAGAGACTGGTACGTCGAGCGGACTTCCGGCGCAAACTCAAAGAAGAACGGCGAAAGAAGCGATGCGAAAATAAGCGCGTTCACCAAACAACCTTCGTTTCAAGATTGCAGGCGTCGAGCGAAACCTTGTGGACTTTGAGATCATGCAGATAAAGCCCCGGGGGATTGGGGATTTCTCCGCGCAGAATACGCGCCAATTCCTTGAGCTGTCCGGCGTAGCGATCCTTCGGCGCTTTGAACACGAGGCGGTTCACACCCTCCTTGAATCCGAGCTTCTTAGCCTTTTCATTGACCTTCTTGAGGAACATCCTGATTTCCAGCGTATCAAGCGTGTAAAGTCCTTCGTTAAGGCCTGTCGTGTGCTTGACTCCGCGAAAATCCTCGATCGGCTCCAACTCCATCGTGCCGTACGTTCCGTCGATGCGGATATGACGGCAGGGCTGCGTGCCGCGTGAACAGACGCGGAAGACGGCGTTGGCGCGCGGATATTCCATGACCGTAAGCGAATGCGTCTTCGCCCATTCAGGATCGCCGGGGGCGGGCTTGATGATCGACCAGGTCTTGAGCGGCATCTCGTCGTTGAATATCGGCATCGCCCATTCGATCGCGTGGCAGGTAAGCAAATACGCCGTACCGCCCGGATAGTGCGAGGCGTACTCGGGATACTTCGGATAGCCGTAGTTGTGGTCGAGATCGGCCTCGATCGAATAGATATCTCCCAGGATGCCGTCACGCGCAAGTTCGA